>CAZJSD010000005.1:0-41528 GCA_964548815.1 uncultured Muribaculaceae bacterium | reverse complement strand
TACACATTTTGGGTCGTAATGCACTTAATTGTGCACTTTACTTAAAATTTAACGTCATTATATAATACTGCGCCTATTAATATAAATCCAATAATAATTAATATTATTACTACTAATAGACTATTTAAGATAGTAAATAATCTAATGAATATTGTTACTATCATAAATATTACTCCAAAATATATGAAATAATTATATTTTCTATGTAAACCTAATAATATGAATGTTAAAGATAATATAACATCAATTATTATAGATGGTACACCATTACCTATTACTACAAAGAAATAACTTAGTATTGATAATGGAATAATTGTACTTAATTTCTGATTTTCTTTATTCTTAAATGGAGTTATTTCAGTAAATACTATTGTATATATAACAAATGGAATTATATATAATTCACTAATATCACTAAAATTATTAATTACTAAATTATAGTATGGATATAAAGTAACAAGTGATAAAAGCGCAATTGATATATTATTTTCTACATCAAGTAAATACATAATTGTTAATACAATTAGTATAATTATTATCGATATTAATGATGCGATTACTATTGGATTTATTAATGTATTTACTACTCTAATTATAGTTAATAATCCAAGCATGATATATACTAATCTCCACCATTTATAATTATGGAATTTAATAACAGATAAATAACTTAATGCATATATAAATATGTTTATATAAAGTATATAACTTGCATATTGCATATTATTTGTAAGTGTAATTATAAATATTACTATTTCACTATATAGAATATATGGTTTTAAATCAATATTTCTTAGTTTTGTTAGTAATAAACTAAATATTAATGTAAGACTAGAAATAGTTAATAAACCATAATATACTGGATGATCGGTATTAATATATACCATAAATGATGAAATATTTAATGATACAAATGATATAATAGATATTGCGATATTTTCTTTAAATAAATATGAAAATACAAATATAAATAATAATATAAGTATTATACCAAAATTAATTATATTATATCCGAACGCAAAATTATACATACCGATCATTACTAAAGCATATGCTCCTATCAAATATGTAAGAGAATATTTATTTTTATTTACTTTTAATAAAACATATATGATTAAATATAATAATGCTGTAACAATTAATTCATATATTAATTTAAAATTAATAGTTATATTATTAATAGATACTATAATTATAAATATATTAAATGGTATAAAATAGTTTAACCATTTATAACCAGATACAAATATATTAAATAAAGTAAATAATAGTGTCATAATAGATATTACTAGTAATATTAAGTTATAACTACTAAAAATACTAATTAACATTAAGATTAATAAAACCGAATATGTTATACCTAATGTCATATCTTTTAATAATTTATCATTATAAACATGTGAAATAAAATATAATATTAATGATACAATCGCTATTGAATATATAGATATTGTATGATAAATAATGAAAACATTATTTAAATATACTACTGATAAAATAGTAAATAGGAATGGTAATATACCTCTATAAGCAGTATTCTTATTTTTATTAATAAATAGATATCCTGTTATTATATATAATAGTAATGATATTACATTTAAAATATTATTTAGTATAATAGGTTCTTTATTAAATGAACTAATTAATATTAAGAAATCCACTATTAATAATATATATACAAATATATTCATTGTTTTCTTCAAATTGTCACTAAATACATTTAATTTAGATAGAATATTAATAATAAACATATATGAAGTAATTAATAAAGAAATAATAACTATACTATCACTAAATATTAACGCTATAGATATAAATGATACTAGTAAAGATATTAATGATATTAAGTTAACGAATCCACTCTTGAATTTATTATTTATAATTAAATATATAAATGCTGTTAAAAAATAAATAATAGCTAAGTATATATATAAACCTGGGCCATTGTTAAAATAATCAGTTAATAATCCATAATATGGTATTAAAGAAAGTGTATAAGGAATTAATAATAGACCTACTACAAAGAATAACCTATATAATTTGTTATCTGTTAGTTTCTTTAATACAAAACTTAGTCCAAAGAACAGTACACACTCAAAACCAAAGAAACATAGTCTTAAAATATGATTCATATCATTCCATGATATAATTCCAAGCGCAAAGGTAGAAAACAATACTAAGAATATACCAAGCATCAAAATAACATTTTGATTATTCTTTTCTTTATTAGAAATTATTTTGGTTCCACATTTTGTACAAAATTTATTACTTTTATCCAATTTGGAACCACAGTTAGTACAAAAATTCATAAATAACACCTCTATGCTAATTATATCACTCCTATATGATTTTATGCAAGTTTCTAAAAACTCTAAATTATTTGACATTTATGCTAGTTTATGATATATTATTCAAGCCTAAAAAAGGGGTGAATTATATGAAAAAGAGACCTTCTAGTGAGGAAATATTTGATAAAATTGAAAGAGAAGAATCAATGGATAGAAAAAGAAAAAGAATGGAAAGAGAAAAAGAAAAACACGAACAAAGATTAAAGAGTATTGATTCAAAATTTGATTTAAATGATGGCACATATATTAATTCTTCAAGTATGAGAAATGAACGTACTTTAGAAGAAATGACTAGTTATCATCATAATCGTATTAAAGATGAAAGCAGATTAATTGATATGGAATTTGGTTTAGATGAATACGATGATGAAAGAATATATATACCTAGAAGAAACAATAGAGATAATAAAAACAGACAATTTATAAAATATTGTGCTGTTGGAATATGTTCTGCTATTACAGCAGCTATTATTACTGGTTCTATTGTTAGTTATAATACTAAAAAGAAATGTCAAGAAGATGAAATTAATAGAAAAATGGCAACGTATTTAGAAGAAATCCCAGTAGTTATTGAAGAATCTACACATCCTAAAAAACAATATATTTACATGGACTATGAAAACATATCAAATTATATAGAAAACTCAGATAATCCTGACTTAGCAGCGCTTGTATTATATAGATTATATGGTCATTCTTCTAAACCAGAGCATAATCGTATGATAAGAAGAACATTTGAAACTCTATCATATGATGGATCAAAATATGGTGCAGAAGACAATTATGATAATTATATACATGGTAATGGATATGAAAAATATGATGAATATTATGAAGCATGTTTACAAGAATTAGTAAGAGATGGAGATTCAAAACTAGATAATTTAAGATTAACACTTAAAAAGAATGACTGAAAATTAGTCATTCTTTTATTTTAATTTTCCAAGAACTATTTCTAGTTCTTCTTTTTCTTGTTTTAATTTACTCTTTTCTTCTTCTACTAACTCTTTTGGTGCATTATTTACATAACCAGGATTACTCAATAACTTTTCTCTTCTTGCTATTTGGCTTTCTAATACCTCTTTTTGTTTAGTTAATGCCTCTATTTCTTTTTCTCTATCCTCTTCTGAAATTTTATAATAAAATTCAATATTTGCTTTAAAATTACTGTTATTATAATCTAGTGCTAATTTTTCTAGAGAAGATATTTCTTCTTTTGATACAATATTGTTTACATCTAATTTTAAAATATAGCTAATTAATGATTCTATTTCTTCATCTCCAGAACACTTAAAAATAAACTTACAATCTTTAGATATATTATTATCTTTCTTAAATGTTCTTACTTTTGTAATAAATTCTCTTACACTATCCATTAAATCAATAGTATCTTTATAATCTAGTTTTTTATCATATTTAGGATATGAACTTATCATAATACTTTCTGCATCTTTAATTGGTAACATTTGATATATTTCTTCTGTAACAAACGGCATAAATGGATGAAGCATCTTTAATATACCTGTTAATACATATAGTAATGTACTCTTAGTTCCAATATTATCACTATTAAATTTACTAAATTCAATATATCCATCACAGAAATCAGACCAAATAAAGTCATATAATTCTGCTCCTACATTTTGAAATTCATACTTTTCCATGTTTTTACGAACTTGTTTTACCGTATTATTGAATTTTGTTAATATCCATTTGTCGCTGAAGGTTAAATTAGATAAATCTAGTTCTTTAATATCTTCAATATTCATTAATGTGAATCTAGAAGCATTCCATATTTTGTTTATAAAGTTCCATGTAGATGTAAGTTTTTCTTCATCAAATCTTAAGTCTAATCCTGGTGCACTACTTGTTGTTAAATAATATCTTAATGAATCTGCACCATACTTCTCTACCATATCTATAGGCTCTACACCATTACCTAAAGACTTACTCATTTTTCTTCCATCTTTAGCTCTAATTAACCCATGCATATAACAGTCTTTGAATGGATTTTCACCTGTAAAGCTTTCTCCTTGGAACATCATTCTATATACCCAGAAAAATATAATATCATAACCAGTAGACATAAAGTTAGTTGGATAGTATCTTTCAAATAATGATTTATCCTCCATTCCCCATCCAAGAGTTGAGAATGGCCATAAAGCTGAACTAAACCAAGTATCTAATACATCTGGATCTTGTATCCATCCTTCTCCTGGTGATTCTACTGAAGCTTTCATTTCACCATCTTTATACCATACAGGTATTCTTATGCCCCACCATAATTGTCTAGATATACACCAGTCATAACATTCTTCAGCTTTTTGTATAATAGTCTTATCATATCTTTTTGGATAAAAATTTACTTTTTTATCTTTGTCTTGTTGCATTTTAATTAAATCATTAGCAAGACCTTCCATCTTAACAAACCATTGTTCAGATAAATATGGTTCAACCATAGCATCAGTTCTTTCAGAATATCCAACTGAGTGAACTATATCTTCTATTTCAATTAATAACTCTTTATCTTCTAATTCTTTTAATAATTCAGTTCTACATTCAAATCTATCATAACCCTTATATTTACCTGTTTCTTCATTCATATGAGCAGTTTCATCCATAATTACTATTCTTTCTAGATTATTTCTATTACCCACTTCAAAGTCATTAGGATCATGTGCTGGAGTTATTTTAACAACACCAGTACCTTTTTCCATATCAGCATGCATATCTCCAATAATAGGTACTACTCTATTAACAATAGGTACTATAACATTTTTACCAATTAAATCTTTATATCTAGGATCTTTTGGATTAACCGCAACTGCAGTATCACCAAATAAAGTTTCAGGACGTGTTGTTGCAACATCTAAATAATCTTCTGTTCCCTCTATATAATATTTTATATGATAAAATGCACCTTTAGTATCTCTATAAAATACTTCTTCATTACTAAGTGCAGTTTTTGCTTCTGGATCCCAGTTAATTATTCTTTTACCTTTATATATAAGACCTTTATTATACATTTCTATAAAAACTTTATTAACTGCGTTAACTGACCATTCATCCAAAGTAAATCTTTCTTTAGTTAAATCAAGAGATAGACCCATATTAGCCCATTCTTTTCTAATATTTCCGCCATATTCTCTAGTCCAATCCCAGCATGCTTCTAAGAATTTTTCTCTACCAAGTTCATACTTATTTATTCCTTCAGCCTTTAGTTTCTTAACAACTTTAGATTCAGTGGCAATAGCGGCATGATCTGTTCCTGGTACCCAAAGGACATCATATCCATCCATTCTCTTATATCTAGCCATTATATCTTGAAGTGAAACATCCCAAGCATGTCCTAAATGTAATTTACCTGTAACATTTGGTGGAGGAAGTATTATTGTAAATGGTTCTTTATTTTTTTCACCACATTTAAAATAACCTTTTTCTTTCCAATTTTCATATTTATATTTCTCAACTTCTTTATGATTATATTTTGTTTCTAACATATAATATCAAACCTTTCTTTAATATATTTTTTAAGTTCTTCTTCTATATAATTTACATTTTCATTATTAATATTATTTCTAAGTATATTTAATTTTCTATTAATAATATCTTTTTCAAGTATTATTTCCATTGATTTTTTATAATTAATATCAAATATAAATGCAAGTATTCTAATTAAATTAATAAAACATGTATCAGCATAATTATTATCTAATAATGTATGATTTTTAAAACAATCTAATATACCATCAGGATATTCATAATCATATCTATCTAATTCATTAATTTGCATATCCATAATATCTAATTTATCTGCATCTCTTACTATATTACAGTGCATATTAGTTAAATCATCAAAGTCAGGTACTTCTTTCTTGTTATGATATTTAACTGCTTTTAATACTATTTCATCATTATAATTATTTTTTCTTAATATTTCTTCTCCTTTATCACCATGATCAAATGACAAAGAATCAATATATGTTTTATATTCAGTAAATTGGGGAAATCTACCTAAATCATGAAATAATGCACATACTTTAGTTCTTGTTAACTCTTCTTCATCTAGATTTAGTGATTTACCAATAGCTTCTGCATAATCCATAACTCTATATGTATGTTCATACTTTCTCATTAAGTCTGGTACATTTAAATCAAAAGAATGTGTAAATTCTTCAAAAAAATAAATCTCTTTATTCATATTTAACTCCTTTTTAATTCTAATTTTTTATTACCTAATCTATCATCAATATATTTATTAACTTCGTTATATATTTCATCAAATATTTTATCGTGATTAACTAAATTATAAAAACTATTTAGGTTTATCTTAACTTCATTTAATACTTCTATGTTATTAATATCAAATGGAAATGCAAAATAAGTAGCTTTCGCATCATTTGGATGTTCTACATCTTTAATATTTACAGGTTTATGATTAAAAATAGATTCAACTATCTTATCAGATAATGTTTTATCTGAATATCTTTTATTGTATTCTCCTAATACTCCAAGTAAATATAATATATCTAATTTATCTGTATCTCTAATTAACTTTGCATGATTCATAATATTTATATCATCATTTCTTTCAATAGATAATTTATTATGATTTTTTATTGAAAATTTAATAGTATCATAATCTTCTTCATTATTCCAAAATCTTTCAATTAATCCTTCATTAAAGAGTATATCTACACCTAAATCTGCATGATCAACACTTCTTATATCAGAAAAAGTAGCATATTCTTTATATTGTTTAAATCTTCCAATATCATGAAGTAAACCAATTATTGAAGCAAGTTTACAATTACTTTCATCAAAACCTATTAAATTACCATATTTATTTTGCGCCCACATAACTCTATATGAATGTTTATATTTAGTAATATTATTTGAATCATTCATATCAAAAATATTGACGTAATCATCAAACTCCTTGAAATATTTTTCCATAAAACCCTCCTAAAAAAAATATCTATGATGTAGGGGCTCAGAATGAGTGGTACCACCCTACTTCATAGATATTTCTATGCTCTTAATTCTTAACGCGAATAACGTAATATCCTATTAACTTAGATATCAAACTCCAAAGCTACCTTCAAATACAATATTTATTAGTTTTCACCAAACACTAACTCTCTATAAAATAAATGTATTTTACTCCTCTTTTTCAAAGTCGATGTTTAAATTATATACTTTTTTTGAATAAAAATCAATTTTTTTAACTACTTTTTTCTTACATGTTACCATTGCTAATTTCTTAGCATCTCTTTTACTATTAAATAATTTATTGATTTTCTTATTAATATCTTCTTTTGATTTATTAATTTTTTCTTCTTCTTGTTTTTTCTTTTCCTCTTCTTCAACTCTCTTGTTAATAACATCTATATAGTCTCTTAATTCTTTTAAAATGTTTGTTTTACCAACTACATAGAATTCATATTCTTTATCATTTACTTTTAACCATGTATCTTTTTCAATAATAAATCCAGTTGGATTAGGTCCAAAAATTGCCTTATTTTCTTCTTTATTAGTATTGACATAATATATTTTATAATCATTATCTAATAAAGTTTTTATATAACCATGATATACACTTTTCCCTTTTTTATTATAAAGCAATACGTAATATTCTCCTTGTTCTTGGTTCCATATCGCATCATAATTTATCTCAGTAATTCTATCATCACTTAAAGGTATACTCTTAATTACTTTTAAATTAGTATAATCATTAGATGTGTTCTTCATATCTAATATATCCAAACCCTTTAAATATGTTATAAGTACAAATACGCATCCACCAAAACATAAACATATAAATATTAAAAGTGTATTAAATGAGAAGAATCTTCTTAATAATGATGGTTCTTTTTCTTCTTCGAATTCTTCTATTTTTTCTTCTATTTTTTGCTTTTTTATTTTTTCTACTTTTTCTTTAGGTTTCTTATCTTTTTTCTTAAATAAGAAGAATTTCTTTTTCTCTTTTGGTTTATCTTTATCAGAATTAACTTTTTCAATCTTTTCTTTTAATACATCAATTGATATGGATTTTTCTTTCTTAGGCAATAGTTCTTCAACTATAGTATTATAATCACCTATATATTTTTTTACTGAAAGTTCGCTTAAGTTTTGTTCAATTAATGAAGGATCAATATCTTTATTAAAACCTCCACTAATACCTAAATAAGTCACTTTATTATTTTCTTTTATCGTTTTATCAATCTCAGTATTCTTTAAAATATAATCAGTTGCGACATCTTGTATTTCTTCATCATAATTAAATTCAGTTTCAAATTTATAAATATAATACTTATAATCATTTACAAGTCTATATTCAACAAATGTCATATTTTCAGGAATACTAGTGTATTTATAATTAATGCAATAATTAATATATAAATCTGACTCTGATAGCGCAATATTATTTGCGTATTTTTTTGGCATTAATCTTTCTAAATTATAGAATTTTAAGAAAGAATATAACGGATATCTACTTAAATTATCTTTCGCAATTGTATTTAATTTTATATCAGATATATCCATACCTTTCTTTAAATAATTTTCTAATATAAACAGCTTTAACTGATTATCTTTTTTCTTAAATAATTTTTCTAAGTTGCCTTTAGTTATTCTATTAGATACATAGAATTCAATATTACATATAGCTTCAAGAAATACTCTTAAATTAATATAATCAGAATTCTGCATTATATTTTCATCTTTTTTAAATTTATAATTAATGCCTTCTTTTAATACTTTATTAATAGAATCTGTTATTAATTTCTTGTGTTTTGTTACATCTTTTTCTTTTACTACTCCACTTACTAAAAAGTCATTTAATAAAAGAAGTACTTGATTTCTATTTATATCAAATTTTAATGCTTTAAATAAATCAGGAAATAATAGATCATATTTTTCATTTGATGAAGACAAATTACCTATAGGTATCTCATCTAATTCTTTACCATATTTTAATATTAAATCTTTATATAATGTAATTGCACTTTTATTTTCAGAACACGCAAGAAGATTTAATACCTCATATTTACTCTCTAATGTTAGTTTAGGATATATTTCTTTTAATTTTTCTGAATATTCATCATAATAATCATTAAATAAAAGAGAGATTAAAGATAAACTAATATTAAAATCACTATAAGTACTATGGTGTTCAAAATCCGTTTCATTTAAAATTAGTAATCCCATGTCTTTAGTGATTTTCATTTTTCTTATCTTATTATAAGCTTTAATTTTACTTCTAAAATCCCTAACTTCAATTATTTCAAGTAAGTATGATAATTTAGATAATTTTATTTGTCTTATAAAATTCTTAATCATTACTTCCTCACCTTAACTTCATTATATCAAATTACTTTAAAAAAAAGAAGAAATTATTTAAAAAAATCATTTAAAATATTACTTAATAATTTTTTACAATATTTTTTTATCATTTTAACAAAATCTTCTTCTATTTCTTCTTCATAATATTCCTTATCAGAATATATTCCTTTTTTATTTTTTATCGCTAATAATTCAGCATTATTTAATTTATCATAATATTTATAATCTTTTTTTATATACTTAACTTCAGCATATCCATTCTTAACTATATATTCTTCTAATAACTTCCCATCCACAAATACATATGCAAGTACTCTTCCATATTTATCTGTTTTATCAGATTTTTGTTCATATTCTAATGTGATTTTATCTGCATTTTTTAATTTCCTACATGTATAATTAGAAGCTTCCTTACCATAAGGCTCTGGTTCTTCATTTTGTTTTACACTTTCAGGTGAATCAATACCAATAAACCTTACTTTTATTTTTTCTTTATTACGTATGAAAGTCGCAGTATCCCCATCTACACACTTATCTAATGATACTTTATCTTTTGATAAAGCAAATGTACATATTGGAAATAATAAAATTAAAAATAGTATTACTTTTTTCATTTTGCATTTACCGTATATGTAATTTCATATGCTTTTTTAAGATTAACTGGAGTTTCAATTTCAACGTTTGCTAGATCACCCTTTTTCATTGTACCAATATATCCTTTTAGAATAGTAATTGATTTACCATTTCTACTCTTAATATTAGCATCAAAGTTATCTACATCTACGTCTTTTTTTGCTTTTAATGATACATAGAAAATATATTTATCTCCTTTTTTACTAATCTTAGCATTATAAAATCTAATATCATGAACGAGTCTTTCTTCACTTATTTTAGTCTTTGAATTAGTAAACAGTATAAAGGCAAATATACCAACTCCAATAAACACTAATATACTTACTATAATAATAATCTTCTTTTTCACATTATCACCTAATTATAATATACCATATTTAAGATTTAATGTATATCATTTTATTAAAAATTACATATATTATACTAGGTGATTATATGAATAACTTTCTAACTTATTTATTTAGGAATACAAAAAAACTAGTTTTATTCTTAATTGGATGTGGTCTATTTGTTATACTATTCTATCAAATAATTATTTTACTATTTATAACAACATCAATTAATGCATTTTTATTATTTATCGTTTTTCTCTTGATGTGCACTAGTATCTTCTTCTTTTTTAGAATTTAAAAAATCAATTGTCCTAAATATTTTATTTATAAATATTTTTATATCAATAATATTATTAACGGTATTATTAATTATTACTTTTTCTGGAATTGATATCATAATCATTAATAGAATCACTTCATCTTCTATTAAAGGAAATAGTTCTTCATATCTCTTTATAATATTTCTAAAATCAAAATCTAAATAATATTTATTATAAAAGTTGTATAAATCATATATAGGAATATCAACAGATGTATTATTAAAACTGGTTAGATATATACCTTTTGTTCCTTTAATCATATTATTTATATCTATTGAATTGTAAAGTGTTACTACTCTTTTTTTATCATTATTCTTTATAATTTTGTACCAATCTTCTAGAAGTCTATATGAATTATTAATTAATAAAAAAATATTAGTAATATTTCTTGCGATTAAATATTCACATGGAGACATATATTCTTTTGTTTCAATTATATTTATAAGATTACTATAATAATTATTTATATCATCTAGTTTACTATAAAGTTTTTCATATAAATCTTTATAATTATCAATATCAACTTGTTTATAGTAACAAGTTTTAGAATGTAATAAAGAGATTAGTTTAATATAATCTTCTGCTTTTTGTTCTTTATCATATTCTATATTTTCTATATACTTAAACATAATCAAATTATCATTATAATCTACTATTTTAGGAAAATAATTAAATCCTCTTGAAAGCAAATAATTATATATATTTATATTACCTTTTTTAAATACAAATTGACCTAAAGGAGTTTTTATTATTGTAGTATTCTTTGTTTTAGTTAGTTTTTCTACCTTTAGGTCATGTTTTTTTATAAAATAATTATAATTATTCATTATTTGGAATAATTATTTTGCTTCCAATTGTAACTGTAGATAAGTTATTATATTCATCTAATTCTTCTTTAGTTACATTATATTGTTTAATTATATTTTCTATAGAATCATTTTCTCTATAAATATGAACATAATAATTAACATACTTTTCATCTTTATCACTAAAATTATTAAAAATTGATGTAACTTCATTTGGTGATTCATCGTTAATATCATTTTCTTCTTCAATATCTACCTTTACTGGTCTTTCTTCTTCTTCTAATACTTCTATAATAGGATCTATTTCTTCTTTTTCTTCTAAATTATCTATTAATACTTTAATACTTATATTCATAGTATTATTACTTATTAAATCATAATTAAAATCTTCAATTTCAATTTTTATATTATCAACTATATACTTATCATCTAATTCAATATCAAATGGTATATTATAAATAAATGGTTCATTTTTTATAACTATTTCACTTTCTTTATAATCTCCACTCAATATAAATTCTCCGTTTATATTATTATCACTATTTAATTTTAAATTATGTTCAAGAGATATACTATTAATTTCATATACATCAGTATTAAAAACTATATCTTTTGAAAATGGTACTATTTTTTTCATATTATCCCTCATTTCTAATTAATAATATTAAAAGAAGTTCTAAAATAGAACTTCTTTTAACATCTTCCTTTATAAAGTTTTTGTAGTACCTGAATCAATTATATTAAATTCACCCATATTCATCTTTGCTTGATCAATTTCACTACTAATTATTGCTTTTGCTTGAATATAATTCCCCAAAATAGTTTGACCATTTGGATTTTCTTGTTTTTTTGCATATTCCATTGCAACAATTCTTACTTCATTTTCATCCATTGCTGCAGTTAAGAATGTAGTATCTGAATACATTGAATCCAATACGCCCGAATCAAGATCATCAAATTCACCGTTATTCTTCTTAGCTTCATTAATTGCGTTATTAATTATTGCTTTTGCTTGAATATAATTCCCCAAAATAGTTTGAACATTTGGATTTTCTTGTTTTTTTGCATATTCCATTGCAACAATTCTTACTTCGTTTTCATTCATTGAAGTGGTTAAGAAAGTAGCATCAGTTGTACTATTAATATGATATTCCATATTATCACCATCCTCTATCTAATATATATCATTTTTAAAAAACGTGTCAATATAAATAATATTATTTAAATAATTGTTTATATATTTCTTCATATTTAGAAACTAATACTATTTTTATATTATTTTTTATCTCATCTGGTATATCTTCTAAATCTTTTTCGTTTTCTTTAGGTACAAATATTTTAGTAACTTCAGAATTATACGCACCTATTGCTTTTTCTTTAAGACCACCTATTGGTAATATGTTTCCTTTTAATGTCATTTCGCCTGTCATTGCAACCTTATTTGATATTAATTTATTTGTTAAAGAAGATATAATCGCTGTTGTTAAAGCAGTACCTGCTGAAGGACCATCTTTTTTAACTGCTCCTTCTAATGCATTTATATGAATATCATTCTTTTTAAAGAAATCTTCTTTTATACCAAATTCACTAGCATTACTTTTAACATATCCAATTGCGATATTAGCACTTTCTTTCATAACATCACCTAAAGATCCAGTTAAAACAACATTACCAGTTCCTTTATAAGTACTTACTTCTATTGGTAAAATAACCCCACCAAATGGAGTGTAACCAAGTCCATTAACTACGCCATCTTCATTTTTATTGTTTTTTATTAGCTTATATTTTTCTTTTCCTAAATATTTAGTAACATTACTTTTACTTATTTTAATTCTTGTATTTGAATCTTTTAATACTTCTTTCGCTACTTTTCTCATTATTTTACTAAGAACTCTTTCTAGTTCTCTTACACCAGCTTCTTTAGTATAATTTTCAATTATAAAGTAAAGTGTTTCGTCGTCAAATCTAAGATTATCTTTTGTTAAACCATGATCTTTTAATAACTTATCTAGCATTAATTTCTTTGCTATATGAAATTTTTCAAATTTAGTATAACTAGATAATTCTATTATTTCTAATCTATCAAGTAATGGATAAGGAATCTCATTAATATCATTCGCAGTTAAAACAAACATTACATTAGATAAATCATATTCTTCTTCTAAAAAATTATCTTTAAAATACTTATTTTGTTCTTTATCTAGTACTTCTAAAATTGCACTTTCTGGATCACCATTATGTCCTTTTGTCATTTTATCTATTTCATCTATTAAAAATAATGGATTAGAACTCTTCGCTTTAATCATTGTATTAATAATTCTACCTGGTTCCGCACCAATATATGTTCTTCTATGACCTACTATTTCAGATTCATCTGATACTCCACCAACAGATATTTTAACAAAGTTTTTATTTAATGCTTTCGCAATAGAAAACGCTAAAGTTGTTTTACCAACACCAGGAGGACCAACTAAACATAGAATTGGTGATTTATTTTCTTTTGATAATTTATTAACCGCAATGTATTCAATAATTCTTTCTTTTACTTTTTCTAGTCCATAGTGAGAATTATTTAGTATTTCTTCACACTTATCTAAATCTTTATTATCTTTTGTAAATACATTCCAAGGTAAAGATAAACATGTATCAATATAGTTCTTTGTAATTGTTACTTCAGGAGAAGATATAGGCATGCTTTCATATTTTTTTAATTCTTTATGTAACTTATCTTTTATTTCCTTAGGTGCATTTAGTTCATCTATTTTTTCTTTAATTTCATTTATTTCATCATCTTTAGTATTATCTTCATGTAATTCTTCTTTAATTACTTTTAATTTTTCTCTTAATACAAATTCTTTTTGAGTTTCATCTAAACTAACGGTTAATTTATTCTCTAAATCTTTTTCAATTGAACCAATATTCTTTTCTTTATTTAATAAATTAATTAGTATATCACATCTATTTAATGAATTTTCTTCTTCAATAAATTTATACTTATCTTCAAATTTTAAAGGTAATACATTAACTATAATATCAGTTAAATTTTCTAGAGAGTTTTCTTCATTTATTTTAGTAACCAAATAATTAGATACATTAGGTATAACTGATACATATTTAGAAAATTCATTTTTAAGAATTCTTACTCTAGATTCTTCGATTTCATCATTTAATTCTGTAATTTTTATTGGACCAATAATCGCATCTAATTTAAAACCATCTTCTAAATATTCATATATATAAGCTCTATTAATACCAAATAAACTAATTCTAATATTTCCATTAGGTAGTTCAAAGTTACTATTAATCTTACCTATTACTCCAAATTTAGGTAAGTCTTCTTTATCAATATCTTCCATTGTTGCGAATCTAGGAGACACAAGTAATGTATATCCATTATGCTCATTAATTGCGGTTTCAATTATACTTTTATCTGTATTTTCTTGAAGTTCAAGTTTTATTTCTCCAGAAGGTAATAAAATCATATTTCTTAAAACTATAACTGGTAATTTAGTTTTTATCATATGATTTCATCTCCTTCTTTTAATTTTCAATAATGTTTATTATAAATAATTTAATTAAATTGTCAATGTAATTTCAATCAAAAAAAACAAATATATTTCTTAACATTAATTAGAATATAAATATTCTCTTTTTTTGTTTTTTTTCAAATGAATTTTTTAGTTCAATAATTTCATTTTTAGAGAAAAATATTCCATATTCTTTTTGTACCTCATTCCATACTTCATTAAAAGTATTTGTTAATTTAATAACATCTTCTAGATTAAATAATCCTTCACTATAGTACTTATCTAATTTAGAATTAAAAAATGAGGTTAGAACTTGCATATATAGTTTTATTATCTTTTTATTCATATGACCTGTTTTTATAGTTTTATTAAACTCAGCATCAATGCTTTCTAAAAATGTATCATAAAGTCCATTACCTTCTATTTTTTCAAACTCTCTTTTAACATGCATAGGATCTGCCATATAACTATATAAAAAATCATTCTTTATTAAGAATTCACCATTCCTACATTTTACTCTACCAAAGAATATATTATTATCATTACTTATCATATCTTCAAAATCAGCATTGGGATCATTAGAAAAAGCAGCGATAGCAAGTCTAGTTAAAGATGTAAAAAAAGAATAACCACTTACATATTGTTTCCAAATATTATAATTTTTTCTAAATATAGTATTAGCATCAACCATATGATTATAATCTTTATTATAACTATTTAGTGAAACAGTTGTTAAAATATCTGTTAATGTTTCGCAAAACATAACTCCTAATTTTTTAAAGCCTTCATTACTATTAATACAATAATACCCTAACGCATTATAATATACTTTATCATTATCAATAATTACATTTATATTATCTTTCATAATACCTGGGATAACTGATGATAGAACATGAAATAATTCATGTCCTTCAACATGTAATATTTCTCTTAACCCTTTTAAATCATATTTCTTATTATCATATATAGCAACATTAGCGCTAACTAATATATCTTTTTTCTTATTTACTATGTATTCATTTACTTTATATTCTGTATCAGTAACTCCTGGAGTTTTTTTATCAATACCCTCATTCTTATCTGGATATGAAATAATTCTAACAGTTTCTACCTTTTCATCTACCCTTTTTTCTATTTTCCTTCTCAATTTATTATTACCGGCACAAACTAAATTCAAATTACATCTATATGCTTCATCAAATATTGTTTTATCTATACCAGTTGAACTATAAATTACCATATTAACACTCTTTTCAAATAAGAATTATTATACATTATTTAAAATAAAAAGCAATGTTATTTTATAAACATTGCATCTCCAAATGAGAAAAATCTATATTTGTTATCAACTGCTTCTTTATATGCATTCATTATATAATCTTTAGATGCAAATGCACTGACAAGCATTACTAGAGTTGACTTTGGTAAATGAAAATTAGTAATTAAAGCATCTATTGCTTTAAACTCATATCCAGGATATATAAATATATCGGTATTACCAGAACATTCTTTAAACTCATTATATAAACTCATGATAGTTTCTAATGTTCTAGTAGTTGTTGTCCCAACAGATATAATTCTTCTTCCTTCTTTTTTTGCTTTATTTAATGTATCTGCAGTTTCCTGAGTCATAGAATAGTATTCACTATGCATTTTATGCTTAGTTACATCATCCACACTTACTGGTCTAAAAGTACCTAACCCAACATGTAAAGTTATTTCTTCATATATAATACCTTTTTCTTTAATTTTATTTATTAATTCTGGAGTAAAATGTAATCCCGCAGTAGGAGCGGCAGCAGAACCTATTTCTTTAGCATATACCGTTTGATATCTATCTTTATCCTTTAATTTTTCATGTATATATGGAGGAAGAGGCATTTCACCTAGTCTATCTAAAATCTCGTAGAAAATACCATTATATATAAATTTAAAATGTCTAATTCCTTCTTCTCCTATAAAAGTACATTCTGCTTTTAATTCATTAGAGAATTTTATAATTGTACCTATCTTTACTCTTTTAGCAGGTTTACTAAGACATTCCCATGTATCATTTCCTAAATCTTTTAACATCAATACTTCTATAACAGCATTAGTATCTTCTTTTGTACCAATTAATCTTGCGGGTAATACCTTGGTATTATTAACAACTAATACATCTCCTTCTTCTAGATAATCTATGATGTCATTAAAATGCTTATGTTCTATTTCACCAGTTCTTTTATCTAATACAAGTAATCTAGAACTATCTCTTTTATCTAATGGAGTTTGCGCGATTAATTCTTCTGGTAAATAATAATCAAAGTCTTCTGTCTTCATTTTTACCTCCTATCATATTTATATAGTGCTTTAAATCATCATAATCAAATTCTTCTATTTGATCACCCATATTTAAATAGAAACATGTAAGCTCAAGTACTTGTTTTAATTCTTTTTCTATGTCTTTAGTTTTATTTATTTTTCTGATTAATTCTACATAGTATAATTTATATTCTTCAGGAAATTCTTTTATTAAATTTATAGCATTAATAACATTAACTCTCTCTAAATGATTATTAGAATAATCATCTTCATTATTTTTATATTGATCAAGTATAGATAATAAATCATACATTTCTTCTTTTTTTCTATAATAATTATAAATTCTATCAATAGATAATATGCCATTTTGTAAGTTTTCACTTTCATTTAAAGAATTATTATAATTATTAGAATATAATTCTGTAATTTCACCCATATAAACACTTCCGAGAAAGATTATAACACAATAAAAAAGAATCTACAATTAATTTGTAAATTCTAATATCTTCTTCTTTATTTTAGATGTATTCATTCCGTTCTCACATATAACATTCCAACCTCTAAAACTTGCGACTTTAGTATTTTGCTTAGAATCATCTATGAATATGATGTCTTTTGGTTTTGTACCTGTCACTCTTTCGACATGTTCATATATATTATTATCAGGTTTTTTCATTCCTAATTTACAAGATAAGAATAAATAATTAAATGTATCAAGTTTTATTTGCTTTTCTAGTCTTTTTATATCTAACATATTTAAATTAGATAAAAGCGCAGTATTATAATGTTTAGAAGTTTCATATATTAGATTAATTGTATCAATATTTGTTTCTGTATTATTAAAATATTTCATATAATAATCTATAAAATCATTATAATTAATTACAGAATTATATTTTTTGCCCAAATTATTGTACCATTTTTCTAATTCTATGTTTTCATCAATAGTAAATGTATTTCTTAATTCATAAATAAAGTCCATAATAGATGCATCTATCTTTTTACCACTAAAATCATATTCCATTTTTTCTAGCATTAATAAATATGCATCTTTTACTGTATAATCACCTGGGCCAAATTTTTCAATGATGCCACCCCAATCAAATACTATTAACTTATCCATAAACCCTCCTAAAACAAACTATCTTGATGTGATATACCAAGATGATTATATGCTTTTTCTGTTACTATTCTTCCTCTATTTGTTCTTTTTAAGTATCCATTTTGTAATAAATATGGCTCATATACATCTTCTATAGTAGCTTTTTCTTCTCCAATAGAAGAACTTAATGCATCAATTCCTACTGGTCCACCATTAAATTTATATATAATAGCCTCTAATAACTTATGATCAGTTTCATCTAAACCTTCATTATCTACTTTTAATTTATCTAAACTACTTTGAGTAATATCCATATCTATCATACCTGAACCATTTACTAAAGCAAAATCCCTTACTCTTTTAAGTAATCTATTTGCGATTCTTGGTGTTCCTCTACTTCTTTTAGCAAGTTCAACTGCGGCATCAGTATCAATTTCTATATCAAATACTTTAGCAGTTCTTTTAACAATTTTAGTTAAATCTTCAATTGTATAATAATCTAAATGAGAAATAATACCAAATCTATCTCTTAGTGGTGAAGATAAATCACCCGCCCTCGTTGTCGCACCAACTAAAGTAAATGGAGGTAAATCTATCTTAATACTTCTACTAGAACCATCACCACCAATGATTATATCTAATGTAAAGTCTTCCATAGCAGGATATAATATTTCTTCAATAAATCTAGGCATTCTATGTATTTCATCAATAAACAATACATCACCTGGTTCTAGTGAAGATAATACTGCGGCAAGATCTCCTGATTTTTCTATACTAGGGCCTGATGCAGTTTTAACATTTACTCCTAATTCATTTGCAATTATAAAAGCAAGAGTTGTTTTACCTAATCCAGGAGGACCATATAATAGAACATGATCTAATGATTCATCTCTCATCTTAGCAGCTTCTATGAATACTTTTAAATTCTCTTTAACATCTTTTTGACCTATATATTCTTTTAATAATTGGGGTCTTAATTTTTCTTCATATTCTTCTTCTACCTCTTCACTTCTAACTATGTTTTCTTCTTCCATGTTTTACCCTCCTTATTTTAATATTTCTTTTATTTTATCAAAATCTATTTTTTTTACTTCCTTTAAATAACATTCTTTACATAATGGTACATATTCAATATTCTTTTTTGAACCATCTATTATTATCTCTGGTCCATCAATTTTATAAACACAATCTTCTTTTCTACCAACAAATCTTGCTGGTTTCTTACATTTACATAAAGTAACTAACTCATCTAGTGCATCTGCTACCTCAAATAGTCTTTTACTACCTTCAAATAATTCTCCTCTAAAGTTTATTCTAAGTCCATAACAAATTACATCAATATTCATTACTTTAGAAATTATACTTAAATCTTCTATTTGTTTTTTACTAAAGAACTGTGCTTCGTCTACTAATATCGCATCAACTTTATTTAGATTACCTTTTAATAATTCTAATAATTCATCATCATAGCATATTAAGAAATCTACTTTTCTTTTTAAACCTACTCTTGATGTAATCATATTATTACCTTTAGTATCTATTTTAGGTTTAATTATTAATACTTTACCATTATTTTCTTCATAATTATAAGCTGTTCTTAATAAATCTATTGTTTTACCAGAATTCATAGTTGCATATTTAAATAATAATTTAGCCATATATCCTCCTAAATTAAAACTATTTTAATAATAGTTTTAATGCTTCTTTTATTTTATCTTCAATAGATAAATCATTATTAATCTTAGGTATAACCTTATTAATATCACTTTGTTTATAACCAAGAGCGATTAACGCATCAGTTAATTCATCATCTTTAACTACTACTGATTCATTTTTACTAACTAATTTACCTTTTAAATCTAGTATTATTTGTCTAGCTACTTTATCTCCTATCTTAGGAAATTTCTTTAAATAAAGAATATTTTCACGTTCTATCGCATCAATAATCCCATCAGTAGATCCACTAGAAAATAAAGGTAACGCCATTTTAGGACCTAACCCTTTTACATTTATAAGTTTTAAAAACAATTCCTTTTCATCATATGTTTTAAACCCATATAAAGTATTTTCATCTTCTCTAACATATTGATATATATATACTTTATATTCTTCACTTTCCCTAAAAGAATATGGATTTGATACATATACTTTATATCCTATACCATTATTATCAATAGTTATAAAACCTGGATTAACATTATCTACTATTCCTTTAATATATTCATACATTTTATATCACCATTATAATTATATATAATTAACGAACATTTGTCTACGAACAAAAGAAAAAAATCAAGAATTAACTTGATTTTATTCCTTATTATGTTGTTCCTTATATTTACCATAAGCAATAAAGCATAGTATTCCTAATACTAATAACATAATTATTAATATATATGGACTTCTTACAACACCAGTTTGAAGTGTTAAGATAAGAGTTGCGACGGCATCTACTACTCTTCTAGTATTTGCTTTATTATTAATTCTAATATTATTACTTACTCCTTCATAAGAAACAGTAAATGTTATCTCTTTTGAATCTGATCCAATTAATTTATATTCTCCTTCACCTATATCATTAATATAGATTTTTCCATCAATTGTTCTTAAATCATTTGAATCATTTCCAATATTATAGTTACCTATATTATTTTCTTTCACTTTAACTAATTTTTGTCTTCCATCAACCAATCTATATAATTTATATATCTTACTTGCTTCTAGAGAACTACCATCATCCATTTCAAATAAAACTATATTTTTTACATTTAATTCATCTCCAGAAATATTAGCTAAGAATCGACTTAGTGAAGCACCTGTTGGAGGAGTACCTGCGACTAAATCAATACCAGAATCAATAGTATAACTACCTTGAGTGATTGTATAGTTATTAAGATATATTTTTACATTACTTCCACCTGCTGGCTTAATTAAGTTATCTTCTAATGTTATTGATTTATATAATGTTATAGCTTCAATACCATTATTTGATGCGTAATTAACTGCAGATTGTATACTTAAGAAGTTAATATTATTAACAACCGCAACTTTTTCTTCTGAACCTACAACAGTAAGAGTTGAATCAACTGTTGTAATCCCAGTAATAGGATCAGTTACATTATCTCTTTTTTCTTTATAACCACCTTCAGTATCAGTTATAGTACCATATATACTTCCTGTTTCACCTTTAATAACTCCATCATAGAAGTAAATATTATCTTGAACACCACTATTATATAATCCATACGTTTTACCATATATACTTGGAATAGTAGTACTTGGTACACCACCAGAAGTACCTATAATAATAGTACCTGCGCTTGTAGTTATTGCATTTGTTGTATTAGATTTAAGACTACCGTCAGTTATTGTTATTATTCCAGAACCAGAGTTATTAATAGCACTTCCACCAGTAGATTCTAGTGTAGAATTAATATTTATTGAACCAGAACCACTATTAACGATAACATCGCCAGAATCAGATGATATAGTACCTCCAGTTATATTAAGAGTACCACTATTTGTTTTTTTAATTACTCTTGAATGTGAACCAGTAATATCAGTATTATTAATATTTACTTGGCCACTTCCACCAAATTCCATTGCCTTTGTATAACTCATATCTGAATAAGTAGTAGTATGCGTAATGCTAGAGCTATTTATTGTTAGATTTGAATTATTTTCTATATCAAAGGAAGGTGAAGTACCAGAATCAAGACTATTGATGATAACGCTAGTTAATGTTGTATAACTTGAATTACGTAAGTTAAATACACCACTCGAATTAGCTGTTATAGATGCGCTATCTATACTTAATGAACCATCATTTATAAATAAGTAAGATCTAGGAGTAGCTGTATAAGTTCCTCTTAAAATATTTAATGTTCCACTATTATATATGTATTCAACAACACTATTTAGATTATTATGAGAAATATGTTCCATATTTACATCTGTCATATTTAGTGTTCCGGTATTATAAATTGAACCTTTGAAATCACATGTAACACCACTAACTATTGCAGTACCATTATTTTTTAATAATATACCATAGGAATTAGTATCACCATAAGTACCTCCATATATATATGTTTCTGAAGTACTTTCAGTAGAATTTATAAATGCTGTATAGTAATTTTGATTATAATAATAGTAGTATGCACCATATAAATTAACTTTTGCATTATCTACTCTAACAATGTTCTTATTTAATATAACAGCACCATCACCTATAAATCTAAATTCACCATTAGTTATATTAATTGTTCCAGAATTAGTATTCTCTATCAAATTATAACCATTATTTGTATTTGTATTATCAGTTTTTCTAGTATATAACTTACCACCAGAAATATTCATAGCACCATTATTTGTGATTATCTGTGTCTCTAGAGAATAGTAATCACCACTTTCAATATTAAGTGTTCCATTATTCTCAAATATTATTCCACCATTTGATCCTATAGAACCTCCATCTACTGATGATTTAATAGTTAATATACCATTATTAGATATAAATGTAGAATTATTTTGTGCAATACTAAATCCTTTTAAATCTAAAACTATTTCTTTTGTACTTCCAACTACTATAGTTGAATAACTAGATAAATTAGTATAATCTCTTAATAATTCAAGAGTGTCACCATTAATAGTATTTTGACTATCTATTGCATCTTGAATATCATAAAATTCTTGATTTGTTCTACTATTCTTTATTAATAAAACTCTACTTAGATACTTAGAATATGTACCATCTTGGTTTTGATTATTTATTATTTCATAATTTGGTTCTACTTCAGTAATAGGACCATATGTTGCTGTTTCACCTGTAAATATACCATCATAGAAATTAATAGTTGCGTTGTTATTAGAATTATATAATCCATATGTACTACCTTTAATATTAGGTTTTGTTGTTGAAACTGTTCCTCCAAGTGTACCAATATTTATAATTCCATCGCTTGTATTATATAGACCTATATTTCCTTCTGATATTATATCTCCACCATTTATATTTAACGTGCCTGAGCCTGTTTTTGATATAGCTTTTACTGTTGTAGAACTAATATCTGTATTATTAAGATTAACTATTCCTGTCCCTGTAAATGAAATTGTAGAATGTGAATTGTTTGAATTATCTTTAGAAGCATTTACAATTTCTGAATTGTTTATAGTTAAATTAGCCCCATCTTGTACCAATATTAAACCATGATTGTAATAATTATTTGCATTATTATTAGTGATTGTTGTATTAGTAATTGTAGTTGAACTAGAATTACCTAAGAAAACAACCTGATTTGCATCATTATTATTGGCATTTATACCTAACAAATCACTATCTGTTACTGTTAAAGTTCCAATATTATATAGAATTCCATTTAATGCATTTTTATTAGTATAGCTTCCTCTTATTATGTTCATAGTTCCATCATTATATATAGACTCATAAATGTTTCTATTATTACTATAATAATATATTGAATCCATAATAACATCAATCATATCTAATGTTCCTGTATTACTTACTGTACCATAGAAATGACTAGTAATTCCTTCTATTCTAGCTGTACCATTATTCTTTAATAAAATACCATATATTCCTGAATCACCATATTGACCACCTGTTATAGTAGTTTCTGATGTTGATTCAGTACTATTTATAAATGTTGTATTTAATATTGGGTAATAACCTTGTGATCCATACATACCACCATATAAATGAAGATTTATATCACTTACTGTTACTTTATTCTTATTCTTTATAACCGCTCCTGTACCACTAAAAGAAATATCTCCTCCAGTGATATTAATAATACCTGTTTCATTATTAGTAATGAAATATTTTTCAACGTCGTTACCAACAACATCGTTTTTGCTTCCATATAAAGTTCCACCAGATATATTTAATATACCATTATTCGTAATTATTTCTGATTCTAGTGATTTTAAAGTACCACCAACAATATTTAAAGTTCCATTATTTAGGAATATATCTCCATTATTAGTTTTAATTATTCCATTATCATCAGATGCAGTTATAGTAAATGTACCATTATTCGTTATAAATGTATCATTATTTTGAGTAATTTCATAACTCATTAAATCTAGTGTAACATTCTTTGTATTACCTACTGTTATAGTTGTAGTTGTATCTGTATTAGACATATTTCTTAATAACTCTAAGCGATCACCTGGATCTGAAGCATCAATACCATCTTGAATTGTATAGTATTTATATAAATTAACTTGTTCTTCAGGTGGATTATCACCTAATGCATCAACCTTAGTTCTATTAATAACTATAGGTAATCTGTCTAAATATTTATGTTGTACTGAATCTTGATCAATTTCTTCAATTATTTCATAATTTGGTTCTACCGACTCAATTATACCTTCAATTGCAGTACTACCACTAAATATACCATCATAGAAATTAATTATTGCATTACTATTTGAATTATATAAACCATATGTTTTTCCTGTTATTGCTGGATTAGTTTTAGATACTGTTCCACCTAGTGTACCTATTGTTATTGTTCCTGCACCTGTATTATATAACGCACTATGCTTTTCTGCTGTAACTGAACCACCATCAATAGTTAATGTACTACTATTAGTTCTATAAATTGAAGTAAATGTTGCATTTACATTAGTATTATTTAACGAAACATTACCCGTTCCTTCTAATTTAATTGTTGAAAAACTTGTTTCGTTAGTTGACCACGCAGAATATGTTGAAGAAGTAACATTAGAATTATTCATTGTTAGAGTTGCACTATTTGTAATTTTTATAAGTGGTCCATTACCATGGCTATCAGTAACATTCTCTTTTATAGTTGTATTATTAAATGTTGCATTACTTGAATTACGTAATAATATAGTATTAATTTGATAATAATTTGTACCATTAGTTATTTCACTGTTAGTAACTGTTAATGTTCCATCATTTAATACAAATTCATCTCCACGAGATTCCCAATCACCAGATCTATTTGCCTTATATTTACCACCTGTAATAGTCATAGTTCCACCGTTATATAGACGATAAGTACTTTCTCTATAATTATAAATATATTCCATATTATCATTTATAAGATTTACTGTACCAGTATTATATACTGCTCCATAGAACTTACTTGTAACATTTTCTATTCTAGCTGTACCAGCATTTCTTAATAGAAGACCAAATACTTGGTTATCACCATAAGTTCCACCAGTAATAGTTGCTTCTGAATCATTTGTAGAATTATTTATAAATGTCGTATATTCAAAACCATAAATCCATGATGCTTGCCAATAATGATATCCATATAAATCTACATTTGCATCACTTACAGTCACTATATTTTTGTTATTTATAAGAGAACCTTTTCCTATAAATTCAAAATCTCCACCACTTATACTTATTACACCGTTTTCCTCGTTTTCAATCAAATTATAATTACCAGAATTTGCATAATTTGTTCTAGTTGTATAAATTTTTCCATTAGAAATATTTAAACTACCACTATTATCAATAAGTTGACTTTCATATGAATATAATTCTCCACCATTCATATTAAATGTTGAATTTATATTATTATTAAGAATCTTGTTTGTTCTAATAGCCATAGATATAGCAGAATCATAATTAACTATACCTTTATTATTAATAAAGGTATCAGTATATACTTTATTATTAATAACATCATTACCATCTACTAAAGTAAATGTTCCATTATTATCAAAATACTTATCACTATTATATGATTTTATAAAATGACCTGCATATTTAAGTTTTATGTTTTTGTTACTATCAATAGTAGCAATGCTTGCAGTTTCAATATCTTTTAATAATTCTACTTCAGTTTCTGTATTATTATTTGAAACGGCATCAAATGCAGATTGAATTGTTGTATATTTACTTGCACCTATTTTAGCAACATAATCTTCAGATACATCTAAGTCTATTTTAGTCATTAACACTATATCTTCCGTTGAATTACCTTTTGTTACATATATATCATGTGCATCTGGCATATCACTTACAATACCATCCAAACTATTATCAATAACTCCTACTAATTTACCATCATAATAATTAAATGTAGAAGCATCAGAATTATAGATTGCAGATGAAGTAGCATTTATATTAGGATATGTTTTACTAACAGAATCTGTATTATCTCCTAAAGTAAGGATTGAATTATTATAAATACCTTTATTAAAGTTATTACTATTAGAATAATTTCCTTTTATAGTAATAGTATTATTTGTTTTATTTTCATTATATATTGCGGTTGAATCATTTGATTCATTATTAATACTACCACCATTAATATTAATATCTCCATAATAGTTATAAACTACATTAATATCACTATCACCTGTTTTATTAATCGTTGTATTATCTAAAACTAATGTACCTTGATATAAATTATTACTATAATTACTACCGTTATAAACTGCATTATTTGGTGAATTTATTGTTGAACTAGAAACAGTAGTAGTACCTTTGCTATTTTGAATACCTATGTTAGAGGAAGTAATAGTACTATTAGAAATGTTTATAGTACCAGACCTTGTATTATATTCTTTATCAGAATTATTAATACTAGAATTATTAGAATCAGTTGATACTAAAGTACTATTGCTAATTACATCTGTTTCCGTATAGTTTTGTATATTGTAACTAGAATTTTCTAAATCAGAATGATTAATAGTTACTTTACCGCCATAGTTATAAACATTTCCTCTAGACCCAGATAAATCAGAATCCTTTATTAATATAGTTCTAGCTGAATTAGATCTATTAAATATTCTATTTTTAATAGTACAATTATTAAATTCTACATTGCTAACTTCAGTAGTTTCATTTGAATAATATGATTCATTTGAAGTACTTTCTAAAGAACTATTTTTAACTATTAAGTTTTCATTTCCAGTTTGATAAATATCAATACCAGAACCAGTAGATGTAATATTTTCATATGTAACTTCATTTCTACTATTATTATATATATTATAAGAATTTGTTGATGTATTTGATAATTTATATCCTTTAATACTATTATCATTAAATGAATTATTTAATATACCAATATTATTAGATGAACTCATTGAAATAGTTCCTGAACCATCTAATATATCTCCTGATGAAGTATTATTAATACCTCTATTATTAGCTTGTAATCCATTTAATAAAGCATCACTTCCTAGTTTTAAAGTACCTTTATTAGTGATTATATCAAGTGAACCAGATTTATCTAGATTAACAATACCATTTTCTATTTCTAGATATGAATTATAATCATTTAGAATAACTGAATCTGTCGTACTAGTTATATTACCTGTTAATGTTACTTCTTGTTTTTCTGGTTTTATAGGTTCTTCAGGTAATGTAGTAACAGTATATTCTTTTCTAGGTTCAGCTTCTATTCTAGCTTTTGCATCTTCATCTATTAGAGTAATTCTAGCATAACCATTACCTGCCTTTGCATATTCAGGTTTAGCTTCATCTGAGAAATTACTAGTTGTTTCAGTTTTAGTATTTACTGATGAATCAGGAGAACAATTTAAACAAACCATCTTTTTATTAGTTAATGATTCATTTCCAATATATCCTGAACCTCCAGCAGCACCCCATTCGTAGGCATCTGAACCTCCACCATAGAAGCCAGCTCCTCCTCCACAACTATAAGATGATGTAGAACCAGATCCTAAACCAAATGAACCATTTCCAGCTCTTCCTGATCCTCCATTTAATTGTGAACCACCAGTACTTGTTGAACCATTATAAAGTGAATTACCAACGTATCCACCACCAGAAGCACCATTATTACCGCTTGTTCCATATGAACCAGCTCCTCCTCCAGCACCAGATACAATTAATATTGAACTTACCTTATCTGATAAAGTAGATAATAACCCTTTTTCTGTAGCTATATGAGTTGCTCCTCCTCCAGAACATAAAGCATAACTTCCATTTCTAGATAAAGAACCTCCTCCACCATTATAACCACCTTCTGATGAAGAACCCCAAGCACAGCTACCACTTCCACCAACATATATATATAATTTATCATATTTATTTAATGTAATTTCACCAACAGAATAGCCACCATAACCTCCTGTTTTATAATCACTACTTCCACCTTGGGCACCCCATGTTTCTAATTTATATACCCCAGTTTCAGGAATAACCAATTCTTGTACATCTTTAGTATAATCATAGTTTAAAACATAATCATTATCTATAAAACTATTAGGACTAGCAAGATACTCATTATACTCAATTAAATCTTGATCATATTTTGCTTTATCAATATTATATTGTTCCATCTCTCTATTATATTGTTCCTCAGCTTCTGCTTCATCACTTGTATATTTAGTATCCTTAATTTTCAAAGATCCATTATTTTTAATTATATAATCTGAACGAGAAGTAGTTATTGTATATCCATTTAAGTCTAATTCAACATCTCTAGTTTCTACTATTTCTATTGGATCAGTTAATGTTATATTTCTAATTACTTGTACTTTATCCACTTCTTCGTTAAGTATAGGTGTTACATATGATATTTCTTCATTATCTACTATATCATTTCTTCCAATATATATAGGTACTGGTGAAGAATCTGCATAATATATTATAGACTCTATCGTAAAGGCATCATTACCATTATTTACACTACCATCTTTTCTATATCCAAAATGAACATAATTAATTTCTCCCGCTGTTAAAGGTACCTTATACCTACTAGTAGAAGATCCTGAAACATAGACATATTTATTAGTCGAATCATTATATTCAGGAGCAGTAGTATCATTTGTTACTGTTATATATCCTATATCACAGCTTCCTTCTGATGAAATAGTCGCATTAATATAAATATCTTGATTAGTTGAGGCATTTGTTAAATCAAAAGTCATATATGAATGCGCTGTAGAATTACTTATGCCTTGGTTATTACTCTTATAAGAACCATCAGATTGCTCTACAAAATAGTAATCTCCATTATTTACAAATTCACCATCTGTTAAACTTGATATATCATTTTCAGATACTCTAAGAGAATATATTCTAAATGTATCTTCTCCAGTATCAATATTATTATTCTTATAATATCCTAAATGTATATAGTTTAATTTGTTAGGTTCAAGAGCAATGACATAACTATCTCTACCTACCTCACCACTAATACATACTTGTCTTCCTGATGTTTGGCTATAAGAAGGAATATCATTACTATTTGTTACTGTAATATATCCATAATCTCTATTATATTCACTACTTATCGATGCATCAATAATTAAATATTTTTCATCACTAATATTAGTTAAGTCAACTAAGAAATATGAATTAGCAGAAGAATTAGATACTCCTTGGTTATTATTTATATAAGTTCCATCTTGTTGTTCTTCAAAAGAATACTCGGAAGTACCATGCAATACTATATTACTTAAATCACTTAGTGAACTAGTTACTTCTTTACCTAAATTTATATTACTAATAGTAAATGTATCTTCTCCTGAAGAAGTATTACCATTTTTATAATATCCTATATGTAAATAATATATATTTCCTTTTTTAAGGATAGTTGTATAATCTTTTGATTCAACTGTACCTGAAATATAAATAAATCTTCCTTCAGTATCAGTATATAAAGGTGTATCAACTGAATCAGTAATAGTTGCATATCCAAAGTCCGCACCACTTTGACTTGATATAGATGCACTTACTTGTAATACTTGATCTTCTTCATAATTAGTTAAATCTAGTTTTAAATATGAATGTGCTAATGATGAATCAATACCTTGGTTATTACTCATTATAGAATTACTATATTCTGAATAAATAAATCTATAATCATCTGAACTTCTTACTTGTTTTATAAGATAATCATCAAATTCTACATCATCATAAGTACCATTTTTAGATTCATCTACCGCACTTTGTACTCTTGTATAATATTTAGAATTAATTCTTGCTTCAGCATCTGCGATTATTTCTAGAGAAGCGACTTCTTTTCCTCCTGATGGTTTTATACTTGCATTATATGAATATGGAGTTAAATCTATAGAACCTCTAATAGAACCAGTAGTTGCGCTACCAATTATTTTTCCATCAAAGAATCTTAAAGTACCAGTATTTTCTATTCCATAATTAGATCCTTCAATTATAGGTTCTGTTGAAGATACGCTTAATATATCTTCGTTTTCACCAATAGTTAAAGTACCGCTATTAATTATACCTGTACCATTAGATATAACACTTCCTATTTCTTCATCATTATGATCAACTATCTGTAAATTACCATTATTAGTAAATGCATTAGTAGTTTTTCCAGTAATAGTTAATCCATTTAAATCTATTGTTATATCTTGACCTTCTAATATTGTATTTGTTTCTTCTACATTATCAAGCATCTTTATAGTACATTCTTTAGTTATACAATCAACATCACCAGTAGTACTAACATACTCAATTGCTTCTTTTAATGTTTCAAATTTAATATATAAATCTTCATCATCATATATTAAACCATTTGACCCTATAATAGCCGCTACATAATGTTTTGGAGGTGTAGTTACATCTATTTCTTCATAACTAGAATTACCTACTTTATCTAATATTTCTGCTTTTATAGTATATGTAGTAATTTGTTCTAAATTTGTAACAGTATATGTTAACTCTTTTTCTTCAGTTATATCAGATGTATATGGAGTTGAAGTAAATAATAATTCATTATTAACATAAATTTTTATTACATCAATACCAGATTCATTATCTTTACCATTAACTTTAATTGTCGCAGTTGTAGGTGTTGTATCAGTATTTTCTAGGCTAATTATATTAGGATTAATTTTATCAATATTATCAATCTCCTCAGTAACTTCTACTGATGGTATATCACTCTTAACAGAATATGCATATACCATTGTATTTTGTGATACTACAAATGGACCTGTATAATTTTGATAATTACCATCTCCAATTTTATACATATAAGTATAATCATTATGATTAGAAGATACAGTTACAGTAACACTATCTTTTACCCATGTAATTGGTATATATGAAATAGTTGGCGCCGCTACTTCTTCAAATGATGCATGAAGAGTAATATCATCTGTTACTGGTGTATTAAAGTCATATACTTGATTATTTAATTTCCAATTAAGGAATACATTATGTGCTTTTTCTGGAATAATACTTGTTCCTTGCGCTTTTTCATTATAATTTACTTCTTCCTCATAGAATTTATTATCACCATTCATATAAGTTACTGTATATTTATTAATTTGATAATTTGCTCTATAGTTCTTATTTCCTAATTCTCCATCTGGCAATGTTATATTCTTTAATGGATTAGTACCATTACTTCCTGTCCATCCTATAAATGTATATCCTGTTTTACTTGGATTATTTAGAGTAAATGTTTCTGTATCAACACTATATGTTTCTGGATTAGATACACCATCATCTAAAGATCCTCCATCTAGATTATAACTAATAGTATAGACATCTTTATCGTATACTGCATATAACTTAATATCATCAGTTATAGGTGTTTCTAAATTAAATTGATTAGTTTTATCTAAACTCCAATAGTTAAACGTATAACCATCTAAACTTACAGTTGGAATCTTATTACTTGGAATTAAAGTATTATAATTTATATTTTCTATAGTTTTTTCTAAATCATAAGTACCATTAGAATTTTTGTTATAGAATTCTACACTATATTTATTAATTTCATAATTAGCTTGGTAACTCTTATTTCCTGTACTACCTTTAGTTATTTCTACATTTAGTGTAGCTTCTTCTATACCAGTTCCTGTCCATCCTATAAATGTATATCCTGTTTTACTTGGATTATTTAGTATAAATGAATCTGTTTCTATTGTATATTTAGTTCTATTTAAAACTCCATCATCTAAAGATCCACCATTTAAATCATAACTAATTGTATATTCTATTGGTGTATAATTTGCGGTATATGCTCTATTATCTATACTTCCTTTTGTAATAGTTACTGTTGTAGTTGGACTATCCAAATCTGTTCCTGTCCAACCTATAAATGTATATCCTGTTTTCTTAGGATTTTTTAATGTAAATGTATTTGTTTCTATTGTATATTTTTCTTTATTAGAGTCTCCTTCATCTAAAGAACCACCATTTAAATCATAACTAATTGTATATTCTATTGGTGTATAGTTAGCGGTATATGATCTATTTCCTATACTTCCTTTAGTTATAGTGACTGTTTTGCTAGGATTATCTAAGTCTGTACCAGTCCATCCTATAAATGTATAACCTTCTTTAGATGGATTATTTAATGTAAATGTATTTGTTTCTATAGAATAACCACTTGGATTTTCTTCTTCTACAGAGCCTCCATCTAGATTATATGTAATTGTATATCCAATAGAAGAATAATTAGCAGTATATGTTCTATCTCCTATACTTCCTTTTTCTATTGTTACATTAATAGTAGGAGTTTCTATACCTGTACCTGTCCATCCTATAAATGTATATCCTGTCTTCTTAGGATTCTTTAAAGTAAATGTATTTGTTTCTATAGTATATTTATCTTTATTAGATTCTCCTTCATCTAAAGATCCTCCATCTAAATCATAATTAATTGTATATTCTATAGGTGTATAGTTTGCAGTATATATTCTATCTCCTATACTTCCTTTTGATACTGTTACGCTTGTTGATGGACTAATTATATCAGTTCCTGTCCATCCTATAAATGTATAACCTTCTTTAGATGGATTATGTAATGTAAATGAATTTGTTTCAATAGTATATTTAGTTAGATTGTCTTCATCTAAAGATCCTCCATCTAAATTACAATTAATTGTATATTCTATAGGTGTATAATTTGCGGTATATGTTCTATTACCTATAGATCCTTTTGTAATAGTTACAGTTGTTGTAGGAGTTTCTATATCCGTACCTGTCCAACCTATAAATGTATAGCCTAATTTTGATGGATTATGTAATGTAAATGTATTTGTATCAACACTATATGTTTCTTTATTAGAAACCCCATCATCTAAAGATCCACCATTTAAATCATAACCAATAGAATAAATATTTTTATCATAAACTGCATATAACTTTATATTTTCTACAATTGGAGTTGAAATCACATATCCAGTTTCTTTATCTAAACTATAGTATTTAAATGTATGACCTAATAAATCTACATTTGGTAATTCTTCGTTAGTTAAACTAGTATTATAATTTTTATCTAATTCACTGATTTTTTCATAAGTACCATCTAATTTTAAATTATAGAACTCTACTTTATAACTATTAATAGTATAATTAGCAGTATAATTCAAATCACCAGTAGTATTTGTAGGTATTGTTAAATCTTTAACTGGACTATCTCCATTACTTCCTGTCCAACCTATAAATGTATAACCTGTTTTACTAGGTTTATTTAATGTTATTGGTAATTCACTCTTTTTATATGTACTTGGATTTTCTTCTTCTACAGAACCTCCATCAAGATTATATGTAATATTATAAACATTTGGCTCACGTTCATTAAATACCGCAGTGTATTCTTTACTACCTAATTTATCTACAATTGGTAAAGTAACATTCATAGAAGGATTTTCTTCTTCTTTTTCTTTCCAACCAACAAATACTTCTCCTCCACCATCAATATCTAATCTATCATTAGGATTATTAAGAGTAAATGTTTCTGTTTCGATAGTATAATTAACTGGATTATTTAATGATAATATTTCTTCATCAGTAAGACCTTTATAAGTAATATTATAAGTATTTAGCGTATAACTACTTATTAATTCTATATCATTAGTAATCTTGTTATCAAAATTAAAATCTACGCCATTTAAAGTCCAACTTTTAAAATTATAACCATTTTTAGAAGGTTCAGAAATAGGAGTTACTTTTTTATTGTATTCAACTTCTTTTTCTTCTACTACACTTCCTTCATTTTTAAATGTTACTCTAAATTTATGTAAAGAACAATTTGCTTTATAACTAAGATTCTTTGCTTTGTTAGTATTTACTTCTAGATTAATAATCTTTCCTTCTATATCAGTACCAGACCATCCATTAAAATCATATCCGTATTTATTAGGATTATTTAATGTAAAATTATTATCTTCTACTGTATAATTAGTTTTATTATTTAATTCACTTATTTCTTCTTCAGATAAAGCACAATCTGTATAATCATAATTAATATTATATGTATTTAATGTATAATTAGCTTCTAATTTGCCATTACCTTCTCCAAAAGTATATATGCCGTTATTATATATTCCTTTACCAGTTAATGTCCAACCAGTAAATGTATATCCTGTTTTAGTTGGTTCATTAATAGATACAACTGTACCATAATCTTCTTCTATTAATAAGTCACCAGTGTATTCTCCACCTTTAGGATCTATTTCCAATTGATATTTATTAATGTTATATCTAGCACTGTATGTTCTATTACCTGTTGAACCTTTTTCAATTGTTACATTCTCAGTTGTTTCATATATATCTGTTCCCATCCAACCAATAAATGTATATCCTATTTTATTAGGATTATTTAAAGTAAATGTATCTGTTTCTACTGTATAACTTTCTGGATTTGTTTTACCTTCATCTAATGATCCATAATCAAGGTTATAATTAATAGTATAATTATTTATCTCATATACTGCATATAGTTTCATGTTAGTAGTAATTTTTGTATTTAAATCATATTCAGCATTTTTATCTAAACTATAGTATTTAAATGTATAACCTGTTAAACTTATTTCAGGCAAATCTTCATTAGTAATTGAAGTATTATATTCTTTTTCAATAGTCTTAGAAACACTATATGTACCATCTGAATTTCTATTATAGAATTCTACACTATATTTATTAATCTCATAATTAGCTTGGTAACTCTTATTACCAGTTGTGCCTTTTTCTATTGTTACATTCATTGTCTTAGTATCTAGACCAGTTCCTGTCCAACCAGTAAATGTATAACCTGTTTTAATTGGATTATATAAAGTAAATGTATCAGTCTCTACTGTATAGTTTTCTGGATTAGATTTGCCTTCTTCAAGGGATCCTCCATCAAGATTATAATTAATAGTATAGTTTTCTATCTCATATACTGCATATAGCTTTATATTATTTGTTATTTTTGAATTTATATCATATTCAGTATTCTTATCTAAACTAAAGAATTTAAATCTATATCCATTCAAACTAACACTAGGTATATCTTCGTTTGTTAAAGAAGTATTATATTCTTTATCTATTGTTTTAGTAACGCTATAAGATCCATCTGAATTTCTATTATAGAATTCAATAGTATAGTTATTAATGCTGTAATGAGCTGTATATGTCTTATTACCAGTTGTGCCTTTTTCTATTGTTACATTCATAGTTTTATTATCTAAACCAGTTCCAGTCCAACCAATAAATGTATATCCTGTTTTACTTGGATTATTTAAATTAAATGTATCTGTTTCTACTGTATAGTTTTCAGGATTATTTGCTTCTCCTCCATCAAGATTATAAGTTAAATTATAACTAATAATATCATAGTTACTAACTAAATCTATATCTTCATATATACCATTATTAAAATCATAACAAGAATCATCATATTTCCAGCATTCAAATGTATAACCTGTTTTACTAGGGTTCTCTGGTCTAGAGACCTTTTCTCCTTCTTTAATATTTTCTGTTTTAATAATATTACCATTATCAATAAACTTGACTGTATATTCTTTTTCTGCTTCTTTTGTTCTTGCATATAATATTAAATTCTTATTAACAGGCTTATTAAATTTATATTTATTAGTATAATTAATATCAGTATACCAACCATCTAAATCATCAATATCAAAATCTGGTCTAGTTAATATATCTCCTTCAATTATGCTTTCTTCTCTTACTACCTTTCCATCAATAACATACGCAACTTTTTCATTTATTTCACCCTTAGTAGTTAATTTATTAATATAAGTTTTTATTTCTTTAGTATCAGTAATACTTAGTACTAGTTTAATTTCTCTTGTTTCATTAGGTTCTAGTGACGATCCCTCTATTGGTTTATATTTTAATATATCATTTTCTTTTTCCCATCCAGTATTATCACTTGGTTTAAATTCTAAACCATCACTAGGTATATCAATAACTCTTTCTACTATTGTATCTCTAATACCTTTGTTTTTTACTACAATTTTATATTCAATTTTACCAGAAATGGTTTTAGCGTTCTTTATATTTTGCACTATCTTTTTTGAATCAACATAACTATATTTTTCTTCTTTACCATTTACCACTAAATTAAGATTTTTAATATACTTATGAGTTTCAATATTAAATTTATCTACTTCTTTTACTTTTAATTCTAATTTAGGATTACTTTCACTAGTTTCACCGCTACCATCTAGTTCATACATATCTTCTTCAACTTGTACTTGATATAATCCTTCTTCTAAATCACTAAATACGAAAGTACCATCTTCTTTAGTATAAGTTCTTTTAATTTCAGTATCATTTTGATTAATACTTAATTCAATATTTGAAACAGGCAAGTTGTTTTCATCTAAAACAATTCCTTCAACACTATTTGTTTCTACTTTAATATTTTGTGTATTAATTCTTGTAAAATCCCCACTTGCTTCTTTAATTTCTATCTTTGGATTAATTTCTTCATTATTAGGTGCATTTCTAATTTGAATTTTAACATCTAGATTTTGTTCTACTCCAAGAGGAACATCATCTATTTTAATTTCTATTTCTTTTCCTTCATTACTTAGTCTACTTGATATATTATTTTTATTTATTTCTTTAAAGGTTGCATATTCAGAAGTAAGGGTACCTTTAATAATTACATCTCTTTTATCTAATCCTTCTACTTCATCTAAAGTATAATTGATATGATAACTTACTTCTTCTGTACCTTTAGAAGATGTCAAAGAGGTATTCGCAATACTGGATAATACTTTGCTTTTTAAATTATTAATTTTTATAACGCCTTTATACTTATCTACTTTACCAAACGCAATTAAGCATATTACGCTTAAAACTAATAGTATTATAACCATTAAAGTATAGTATTTTTTATTATTTGTTTTACCCATACCAAATACACCTCTATTATTTTATTATACTTATAATAAGTATATCATTTTAGTAAATTTTTGTATATAAAAATAAGAAAAAAAGTATAAAAAAAAGTACTATTTTTAGTACCCTTTAATAATCAAAAATTCAAAATTAATTTTGTCTCTTTTGAAACAACATTTTAGAAACATTATCTTCAAATTTTAATTGATTATTTTCTATTGAATATGGAAAGTGATTCTCACCTATATAGAAATTATTATCATCATATGTAAATTCAGTTGTTACCAAGAAAATATACATTGTTCCTTTGTTATCTTCTTTAATATCCATATATGCTTTATATCCCATAGTGACTAAGCTATCAATTCTTTCTTTTTCATAATGACCAGCGTCATCAACTAAATCAATCAAATCATATGTGCCTGCGATAGAATTCTTTTTACTACTTTTTTTCGTATCACTTGAAGAATTACTAGACTTTTTTTCTGTAGATTTCGAAGTATCAGTTTTTTCCTTAGATGTTTCCTTATTATCTGAATTATTAGTATTACCCTTTTTAGCAGTGCTATTTGCAGCATCTTTTTTATCTTCTTTTTCAGTAGTTTTATCTTTGTCATTAGTCTTCTGCTTATTTTCAGTTTTATTTTCTTTTACTACTTTTTGCTCTTTTTTTATCTCTACATTATTAGAAGTCTTACAATATTCAATGCCTTTATATATTAATAATCCAGCGTCAATACTATAAACAAATATTACAATAACATTTAAAATTAATCTTAATTTTCTCATTTTATCACCTATATCAAATAAAAAAGGAAACTATTTTTTAAAATCAACGTTTCCTTCAGATTTTACACACATTCCATCACCGGGACGTTCACCTGAAACATATGATTCGTTAATAGATTTGCAGCTTTCCTTTGTGATATAATCAGCAGCATAGCCACCAAATTTACCCATTAAAACAAAAAACATAATAGCAAGTAATGTTATGAATGCAACATCTTTTAGAAGTGAATTCATACTACTATTTTCTATTCTTTTCTGAATCATGTTATCATCCCTTTATTATTATTAATTATACAGGTAATTATAACAAAAATCAATAAGTTTACATATATTCGAATTCATAATCCAAAATCTTTACAGTATCTCCTTCTTTAATTCCCATTTTAATAAGTTCATCATCTACACCCATTCTTCTTAATTTATTTGAGAATCTTCTAATTCCTTCATCTGTAAATTTTGTCATTTTAAATAATTTTTCTATTCTATCACTATGTACTATATAAGTATCACCATCTTTTTCAATTGTAAATGGTTTTTCTTCATTGAATTTAAATAAAACTGTACTTTCATAATTGTCTTCTTCATAAATATCAGTTTCTGGTATTTCTTCTATTTTGTTTGCTAAAGTAATTAATAAATCATCAATACCTTCATTAGTTAATGCACTAATTTCTATGATATCTGCTTTTACTTTTTTCTTAAATTCTTTTAAATTTTCTTTAGAAGAAGGCATATCCATTTTATTTGCGACAATTACTTCTTCTTTATTTGATAATTTTACACTATAGTTTTCTAATTCTTTTCTAATAGTTAGATAATCATCATATGGATTTCTTCCTTCAATTCCTGACATATCAATTATATGGCATATAATTTTAGTTCTTTCAATATGTCTTAAGAATTTATCTCCTAAACCTGCGCCTTCTGATGCCCCTTCAATTAAACCTGGAAGATCAGCCGCAACAAATGATCTATTATCTTTAGTTTTAACAACTCCTAAATTTGGATTAATAGTTGTAAAATGATAGGCTCCTATCTTTGGTTTAGCAGCGCTTATCTTAGATAATAACGTAGATTTACCAACAGATGGTAATCCCACAAAACCAACATCCGCAAGTGATTTTAATTCTACTTTTAAAGTTTTTTCTTCACCTGGTTCACCATTTTCAGAAAAGTTAGGGGCAGTATTAGAATGAGTTTTAAAGGCAGTATTACCTCTTCCACCTCTTCCTCCTTGCGCAACTACTACTTCATCATTTTTTCTAGTTAAATCACCAATAATTAAACCAGTATCCATATCCATTACAGTAGTTCCTAAAGGTACTTTTACAATAACATCTTCAGCATTTTTACCATTTCTATTAGATCCTTCACCATTAGACCCTTTTTTACCCTTTATTTCTTTTTGAAAACGTAAATCTAAAAGTGTTCTAAGACCTAAATCTACTTTAAAAATTATGCTTGCACCTTTACCACCATTACCGCCATTAGGTCCACCCATAGGTACATATTTTTCTCTTCTAAAACTAGTACAACCATCTCCACCTTTACCAGCGATAACTTTAATTACTACTTCATCTACAAACATGAAATCACCCCTTAATTCTTATAAACTGCATCTAAAAAATATATTTGTCTATGTTCTTTTACATATTGTTTTTCAAAGTCCGTCATAACATTTTCTATTTTTCTTTCATCTTTATATAAATCTAAACTAACTCTATTAAATGAATACCAATATTTACTTAAACTTTCCAAGCTAGATTGAAATAATATCTTATTATCTGTTTTCATTATGATATGTTTATCCTTTTTAAATACTCTATCATATAATCTTAAATAACTCTCATGTGTGAATCTTTTTCTTTCATCTTCTTTTTTAGGCCATGGTTCACTAAAAGTTAAATAAATAGTATTAATTTCTTTAAAGAATATTTCTCCTAAATCTCTAGCATCTGCATGTATTAATTTCAAATTAGTTAATTGGTTACTAATAATACTTTGTGCCGCAAAGCCTATTTGATTAAGATCTAATTCTAATCCTATAAAATTTAAATTTGGATGCGCAAGTGCCATTTTAATTATAAAAGCACCTCTTCCTGAACCTAATTCTAACATTATAGGTCTATCATTACCAAAAACATCCTTCCATTTTCCTTTATAATTCTCAGGATTTTTAATAACATAATTACTATCATTAATAGAATTTTTTGCATTTCTTACTTTATTATATTTCATACTATTCTCCTTTATATAGAAAAAATATCACCATTAGGTGATATTATTATGCTTCATAAACACTAGCTTGTTTTTTATCTCTACCTTTTCTTTCGAACTTAACAATTCCATCTATTTTAGCAAATATTGTATGATCTGTTCCCATACCAACATTATTACCTGGATAAACTTTAGTTCCTCTTTGACGATAGATAATTGAACCTGCTGTTACAAATTCCCCATCTGAAACTTTAGCACCTAATCTACGACCAGCACTATCACGTCCGTTATGTGTTGAACCTTGTGCCTTAACGTGCGCAAATTTTTGTATATTTAACTCTATTCTAAACATAGGTCTTACCTCCTTATAATTTTTATATAATCTTTATAGTCTTTTTCAAGACTTTCTAGTAGAAGAATCATATTATTAATTAATTTATTAACTATTTCATCTTCTTTTAATACTCTTATTATGATTTTATTATCTAAATCACTATAATCAATCGCATCACTATCTATTTCTATAATTGCATTTATAGTAGTTATTACAATAGAACTAACTGATGCACATACTATATCTTTACCACTCTCTTCATATCCAGAATGACCAGATACAGTAATTAATTTATCTTTACTTAAATCTACCTTAATCATACTAATCCTTATTTAATTGAAGTAATTTTAACTTTAGTATAAGGTTGTCT
>CAZJSD010000004.1:0-50253 GCA_964548815.1 uncultured Muribaculaceae bacterium | reverse complement strand
AAAGGGATCTAATATAGGTCAAACAGACCATAATTAGATTATACGTGATTTTATGTATGATACAATCGCTGCAATTTCTACTGCGCAAGGTGTTGGTGCAATATCAATAGTAAGAGTAAGTGGAGATGAAGCATTAGATATAGTTAATAAAGTATTTGATAGAGATATACATTCATTTAAAACAAATACTATTAATTATGGACATATAATTGAAAATGATAGAATTATAGATGAAGTACTTGTAACTATATTTTTAGCGCCTAAAACATATACTAAAGAAAATATAGTTGAAATAAATACTCATGGTGGAGTAGCGGTTACAAATAAAATATTAGAATTATTATTAGAAAATGGTGCGAGACTCGCGGAACCAGGAGAATTTACTAAAAGAGCTTTTTTAAATGGAAGAATAGATTTAATTGAGGCAGAATCAGTAATGGATTTAATTGATGCTAAAACAGAAAATGCTAGAAAAATGGCAATTAATGGAGTAGATGGAAGATTATCAAAGAAAATTAGAAATTTAAGAGATAAGGCTTTAAATATAATATCTAATATAGAAGTTAATATAGATTATCCAGAATATGAAGATATTGAAGTAATGACAATTGAAGATATTAAGAATTATTCAAAAGAATTAAATGAAGAAATAGATGATCTATTAAAAACATCCTTAAGTGGAAAAATAATTAAAGAAGGTATTAATACTGTAATATTAGGTAGACCAAATGTAGGAAAAAGTTCATTATTAAATAGATTATTAGATGAAGAAAAAGCAATTGTAACTGATATTCCAGGTACTACTAGAGATATAGTTGAAGGAAGTATTAGATTAAATGGAGTACTAATTAACTTTCTAGATACTGCAGGAGTAAGAGAAACTTCTAATACTGTGGAAAAGATTGGAGTAGAAAAAAGTCTATCTTTATTAGATAAAGCAGATTTGGTTCTTCTAGTACTTAATAATAATGAAAAACTTACAAAAGAAGATAAAGAATTATTAGAAAAAACAAAAGATAAAAAAAGAATAATTGTTGTTAATAAAATTGATCTTGAATCTAAAATAGATCTAGAAGAAGATTATGTTAAAGTAAGTGCGGAACAAAATAATATAGATAGTTTATTAGATAGAATAAATGAATTATTTAAGTTAGATGAATTAAATGATGGAGATATGACATATATTTCTATTGCTAGAGAAATATCATTATTAAAGAAAGCAAAACAATCTTCAAATAATCTTATTAAGTCATTAGAAGATGGAATACCAATAGATATGCTTGAAATAGATATAAAAAATATAATAGATTATCTAGGAGAAGTAACAGGGGATAGTTATGATAATGAATTAATAGACAAATTATTTAGTAGATTTTGTCTAGGAAAGTAGGAAATATGAAGAATATAACAATTTTAGGTAGTGGTAGTTTTGGATGTGCGTTAGCGCATACATTTAGTAAGAATAATAATATAAAGATATGGTCTTATACCAAAGAAGAAACAGATTCTATTAATATAAAACATGAATGTTTACAATTACCAAGTATTAAATTAGATGATAGTATTAAATGTTATCAAGATTATGAAGAAGCATTAAATAATAGTGATATTATTGTACTTGTTTCTCCTTCTAATACTATTAGAAATACTTGTAAAGAAATAAAGGAATACTATAATAATCAAGATATTTTATTAGCGTCAAAAGGTATGGAAAATGATAAATTATTAACAGATGTTATCAAAGAAGAATTAGGAGTAGATTCATCAGTAATTATGGGTCCATCATTTGCGGAAGAATTAGGTAATGATGAACCAACATTTGTTGAATTATCTGGAAATAAGGAATTGATAGAGGATTTATCAAATGATACATTAAAAATAAAGTATAATGATGATAAAATAGGTCTTCAAGTAGGTGGAGCATTAAAAAATGTTGTTACATTAGCTTCAGGTATAGTAGAAGGATTAGGTTATAAAACAAATACTAATGCTTATGTATTCACTGAAGGATTAAGAGAAATAAAGGAAATTGGTTTAAAACTAGGCGCAAAAGAATCAACATTCTATGGATTATCTGGAATAGGGGATTTATATTTAACTTCATTAGGAGATAAAAGTAGGAACAAAAGAGCGGGAATTTTAATAGGACAAGGTAAAAAAGATGATATTTATAATGAAATAGGTACTACTATTGAAGGATTAGATACATTAAAAGATGCTAAATTTCTTATAGATAAATATAATATAGAGTGTCCATTAATGAATAAATTATATAATATTATATATAATAATAAAGATCCAAAAAGTATTATTAATTAATACTTTTTTTGATTTTTTTGTTTTTTTTTTAATTTTGTGATAGAATACAAGCATTTCATGAGGGGGAAATATATATGAAAAAGATAAAAGGAGTAAAAGAATTTGAAATAATTTTAAAAAATAATATTGATAAAAGTACTATTAAATCTTTAGATGATAATGAAATAAAAAAGATTATAAATAGTAGTGATAATATTAAACCAATGCTTAACGAAATTTTTTCTAGTATTTCAACAAATAAAGACATAAATGAAAAAGACATGGATAATTTATATGATATTATCTCATTTCCTTTAACTAGAGATTTTATTAGAGTATATTCTGAATTAGAAAATTATAATGTTGTTATTACTGAAGATATTAATGATATGAGTGGCATTATTAAAGAAGTAGATTCTAAAACAGATACAGCTGATCTAGTTAGAACTTATTTAAATGAGATATCTAAAAATAAGTTATTAACTGCAGATGAAGAAAAAGAATTATTTGCAAAATATAATACAGGAGATATGGAAGCAAGGCAAAGACTAATAGAATGTAATTTAAAATTAGTTGTGTATATTGCTAAAAAGTATATTGGAAGAGGTATAGATTTATTAGATTTAATACAAGAAGGTAGTATAGGTTTAATAACTGCGGTAGAAAAATTTGATTTATCTAAAGGAAATAAATTTAGTACATATGCGACTTGGTGGATACGTCAATCAATAACAAGAGCATTAGATAATAAGAGTAGAAGTGTTAGATTACCATCACATTTATTAATAAAAATAAAGAAAATAAAATATGCGAAAGATAAATATATAAAAGATCATAACGGTCAAGTACCTACTATTCAAGAATTATCAGAATTAACTGGTTATTCTGTTGAACAAATAAAACAATGTAATGATTATAATAATGATATAGTTAGTTTAAATTCGCCAGTAGGTGAAAATGATCATGGTATGCAATCAGAATTAATGGATTTTATAGAAGATAGTTCTTCAAAAAGAGTAGATTTAGAAGCAGAATCTTATGTTTTTAGAGAAGAATTATATAAAATATTAGCTGAGGCTTTTCCAACTAATACAGAAGATAAAGCATTAAATAGTAAAAATGCTCGTGTTATATATATATTAGAACAAAGATTTGGTATTAATGGTGATCCAAGAACATTAGAGTCTATTGCTAAACAATTTGGTCTTTCAAGAGAAAGAGTAAGACAAATAGAAGAAAAAGCATTACAAAAATTAAAACATCCAAATAGATCAAAACTAATAAAAGAATTCTTAGATTAAAAATAAAAAAGGTGGTAATTTATATGGTAAAAATTACTATAGAAGAAAAAGAAATAAAACAAAAAGATGATTTTTTAGATAGATATAAAGAAGTAAATGAATATGTTCTTGATGAAATTAATAAATCAGATGATAGATGCATAGGAAGAGGATCTAATGTTATTATTCCTAGAGGATATCATTTAGTTGGTATGGATGATACTTATGATTATATAAGTAATGAAATTAATACTTATAGATTATCTTTTCTTCCAAATACTAATCATTATACTGGATTTATAAAAGAATATCCTCTTATAGAACAAAGTATAATACCTGAAAAGGAATTTTTAATGTTATTAGGATGTACCTTTTTAGAAAAAGATGAACCAAAAGATTCAAGAAGATTAGATCAAGCCTTATATTTAGCATCTCGTGGTGATTATAGTGAATTTACTATAAATCAAGAGATTTTAGATAAATTTAAAGAAATAGAACCATATGAACATAGTATGTTAATGAAAGGTATATTAGTAAGACTTCGAGGTGTTAATAAATTAAAAAAATTAAAAGGTGATGCTTCAACTAGATGTGAGTTTATTAAACTTGTAAAAGAAATTTGTGAAGTAAAGAGACTAGAGAATAAAGAATCTGATGAAGAATATAAAAAGCTAATATTTAAGGAATAAACTACTTATGTAGTTTTTTCTTTGTAAAAAATTAATAAATATAGTATAATACATATGCTTAAAACTTTTATATAAAAAGGGAGGTGAATTATATGTACGATGCAATAGTTGTAGGTGGAGGACATGCTGGATGTGAAGCTACATTAGCACTAGCTAAAATGGGATTTAAAACTCTTTTAGTAACAGGTTCTATTGATCATATTGCTATGATGCCTTGTAATCCACATATTGGTGGATCTGCTAAAGGTATTGTAGTTAGAGAAATAGATGCATTAGGTGGAATGATGGGTAAAGTAGCTGATAAAACATTACTTCAAATGAAAATGCTAAACTTTGCAAAAGGGCCAGCTGTTAGATCATTAAGGTCACAAGGAGATAAAGTTGCTTATCCTAAAGAAATGCAAAGACTTTTAAAAGAAGACAAGAATATTACTATTCTTGAAGACATGGTTGAAGACTTGATAGTTATAGATAATTCTATTCATGGAGTTATATTATCTAATGGAGAAAAAATATCAGCAACCTCTGTAATATTAACAACAGGTACATATATGAAAGCAGATATACTTGTTGGAGATACTAGAACTAGACAAGGACCATCTAAGACAAGACCTTCTTTATTCTTATCAGAAAATTTAGAGAGATTAGGGTTTAAAATACTAAGATTAAAAACAGGAACACCACCAAGAGTTCAAAGAGATACTATTGATTTTTCAAAAACTAAAATGGAACCTGGTGATGATAAGTTATATACATTTAGTTTTGATGATAAAGCATATTATAAAGTAGAAGATCAAGAACCATGTTATTTAACTTATACAACAGAAGAAACTCATAAGATTATTAGAGACAACTTAGAAAAATCTAGTATGTATGGTGGAATAAAAGAAAAACTAGGAACAGGTCCAAGATATTGTCCATCTATAGAAGATAAAATAGTTAGATTTGCTGATAAAGAAAGACATCAATTATTTCTAGAACCAGAAAGTAGATATTTTGATGATATATATATTCAAGGCTTTTCAACTAGTATGCCACATGATGTTCAAGAAAAGATGGTACATTCACTTCCAGGTCTAGAAAATGCTAAAATACTTAGATATGCATATGCAATAGAATATGATGCAATAGATTCAAAAGATTTATATCCAACTTTAGAAACTAAATTAGTTGAAAATCTTTATACTGCTGGTCAAATTAATGGAACAAGTGGGTATGAAGAAGCAGCTTGTCAAGGTTTAATGGCAGGTATAAATGCAGGACTTAAAATGCAAGGGAAAGAACCATTAATATTAAAAAGGGATGAAGCCTATACAGGTGTTCTTATAGATGATTTAGTTACAAAGGGAGTTAGAGATCCATATAGATTATTAACTTCAAGGGCAGAATATAGATTATTATTAAGATCAGATAATGCAGACTTAAGACTAAGAAAATATGGATATGAAGTAGGTCTTATCTCTAAAAAGCAATATAATAAACTAATAAAAAAAGAAGAAAATATAAATAAAATAATAGAAGAATTAAAAGAAATAACTATTAAATCAGAAAAGAAAATGACTGGAATAGAATATATAAAAAGAACTGAGAATAGTATTTATGATATTGAAGATAAATTAAGTCAAAAATATGATTATTTAGAACTAGAACAAGCAGAAATACAAATTAAATATGAGGGATATATAAAAAAAGCAAGAAAAGAAGCTGAAAAGATGAGAAAACTAGAAAACAAAAAAATTCCAGTAGATATTGATTATGATAAGGTTCCAAATTTAGCTTCAGAAGCGAGAGTAAAATTAAAAGAAGTAAGACCAATGTCATTTTCACAAGCTAGTAGAATTAGTGGAGTGAATCCAAGTGATATAGCTATATTATCAGTATATATGAAGAGGTATTTTAATGAATATAAATGATTTTAATGAAGAAGTAAAAAAATTGGGTATTACCTTAACTAAAGAACAAATTGATACACTAGAAAAGTTGTATGAACTACTAGTTAATTATAATAAAAATGTTAATTTAACAAGAATAGTAGAACATGATGAAGTGTATTTAAAACATTTTTATGATAGTTTGACTTTAATAAAAGCTTATAACCTAAGAAAACCTGTTTATTTATGTGATGTAGGAACTGGCGCAGGTTTTCCAGGCTTAGTACTTGCAATTTGTTTCAAAGAGTTAAAAGTTACTTTGATAGAAAAACTTAAAAAGAAAGTAGATTTTTTATTCTTAGTAAAAAAGGAATTAAAACTAGATAATGTATTTATATGTAATGAAAGAGCAGAGATATATGCTAGAAATAACATAGAAAAGTATGATATTGTTACTAGTAGAGCGTTCGCAAGACTAAATATATTAACTGAAATATGTATGCCTCTTGTTAAAGTAAATGGTTATTTTATTCCATTAAAAGCAAGCTTAGATGAAGAATTAGAGGAAGCAAAAAGTACAATTGAAATTATGAATTCTAAATTAGAAGAAGTAATAACTTTTAATTTACCTGTAGAAAACAGTATTAGAAATTTACCTGTAATAAAAAAAATAGGTAATAATAAACAAAAGTATCCAAGAAAATTTAGTGAAATTAAAAAAAATCCATTGTAAAAAATGGATTTTTATATTATTATAATAAATGTATAAGAATAAGAAGTGAGGGGATAAAATGAATAATATGGAAAAAGAAATTATTGAAGTATCTTTAGATGATATTATTCCTAACCGTTTTCAACCAAGATTATCATTTGATGAAGATGCATTAAATGAACTTGCTAAATCAATAAGACAACATGGAATTATTCAGCCATTAGTACTTAGAAAAGTTGGAAATAAATATGAAATAATCGCAGGTGAAAGAAGATATAAGGCTTCATTTATTGCGGGATTAACAAAAGTACCAGCAGTAATTATTGATTTAAATGACAATGAATCTGCAGAAGTTGCTATAGTTGAAAACATTCAAAGGAAAAATTTATCTCCAATAGAAGAAGCTAAATCTTATAAAAAATTACTAGATAGAGGTTATTTAACACAAGATGAGCTTGCAAATCGTATGGGTAAAACTCAAGGTGCAATATCAAATAAATTAAGATTATTAAACTTATCACAAGAAGTACAAGATGCTCTTTTAAATAATCAAATTAGTGAAAGACATGCTAGAAGTTTATTAAGAGTAGAAAATGAAGATGAACAATTAGAAATATTAAATAAGATTATTACTCAAAGATTAAATGTTAGAGATACAGATAATTTAATAAATAGTTTTGTTAATGGTGAAGAGTATGAACCTGTACTTCCACCAAAAGGATTTGGTTTAAATAAAGGATCTTCAAGTTCAATTGATTTTAACTCATTCTTTGATACAAAAGAAGAAGATGACTTATTAAAAGATATTAAAATTCCAGAAATAGAAGAAAATAAATTTATTCCTATAGAGGATAAAGTATATCCATCAATAGAAGATAAAGTATATCCTGCTATAGAAACAGAAGAAAAATTACTATTAGATGATGAAACAAATGAAACAACAAGAGAAAAATTGCAAGAAAAAGTAAAGAAATTTATTGAAGAACTAAAACAAGAAGGATATGTATCAACATATGATAGTTATGAATTTGATAAATTATATGAATTTATTATTAAAATAGAAAAATAAGATGCTATAAAGCATCTTTTTTTGTGCATATATTTCAAAAAAATAATAGTAAATATTAAAAGAATAATACATAAAATATAGTATTTTATGTAACCGAGTAAATACCCTTATTTTTATTATTGTTTATTATTAATATAAGTATAACATCAACATGTCATAAAAGCAAGATTTTTGTCTAAAAAATCTATATATAGATACTATTTTTACATTATTTTTTTGATTTTATAGTCAAAAATATCGTCAAATACTTACAATAAAAATTGGAGGTGTTTTATGAGCAGAAAAGGAGAAAGTATTTTTAAGAGAAAAGATGGTAGATATGAAGGTAGATATATTAAAGAATATAGAGGTAATAAAGCAATTTATGGTTATGTTTATGCCAAAAATTATAATGAATGTAAGAAGAAAAGAAATGAATTATTATTAAATTATCATGTGGAAAAACCTACTATTAAAAAAGTCTCTAATTCTAATAAAGACTTAAATTATTTAATTGATAAATGGTTATATAGTAAAACTAATATTAAAGAATCTTCATATACTTTTTATTATAATTTAATTAATGAACATATTAGATCTTATATAGGTAAAACTAAGCTAAATAAGTTATCTTCTGAATTAGTTAATAATTATCTTAATAGTTTATTAGATAAAGGAAGAATTGATAAAAATGGTGGTTTATCTAAAAATTATGTATATGTTATTAGAAGTATATTAAATCAAGTATTTAAAGAGAATAATATTGATATAGATATGATTAGGATTTCTTTAAATACTGGTGTAGGTAAAAGTCTTTATAATAATGAAAAAATAAAATTAATAGATAAATTAATTATGATGAATAATAATATATCTATTGGTATATTATTATCTTTATTTTTAGGATTAAGAAAATCTGAAGTATGTGGAATAAGATTTTGTGATATAGATTTAAATAATAAAGTTTTATATATAAATAATATAGTATCAAGAGTAAAATCATTTAATACTAGAAATAAGACTAAAATAATATTATCTACACCTAAAACAGATAAAAGTAAAAGAATTCTTCCTATACCAGATAAAATAGTTAATATGTTATCAAATATAGAAATATATAATAATAATTATTTTTTAGTAACTAATTCTAATAAAATAATGGATCCAAGGACTTTTTATAATCATTATAAAAGAATATTGAATCAATTAAATATTAATTATACATATCATGATTTAAGACATACATTTGCGACTAATTGTGTAGAACTAGGTATAGATTATAAATCTTTAATGGAATTATTAGGTCATTCAAGTATAACAACTACTATGAATATATATGTTCATCCTACTTTAAATAATAAAAGATTCTTTGTTAATCAATTATAGTTGATATATTTATAGTCATTTTTTATTTTTTATTAATTAATAAGCAAAAAATAAATCATTTACATAAAATATTATATTTTATGTAATAAAAAAAGAATAAAAAAGAAAGGAATATGGTAGTATGCAAAAGAGAAAAATCTATATATTTGCAGTATTATTAATAGTATTAACGACTTTTGCATACTCAGCATTATCAACAAGTCTATCAATAACAAGTGAAGCAAAATTAAGACCAATATCAGATATAAGAGTAACAAAGATTGAACTTGATGGTGCGACTAATGGTGGGTTAGAATCTTACTCACCACAATTTACCAAAGATACAATAACCAACGGGTTTGTTCTGCCTAATTTAGATTCTACAATTAGCTATAATGTAACTATAGCGAATAATGGAACTATAGATCAAGCAATATATGATCTGCAGACAGTCTCAAGCAATAATAATGACATGATTATAACGGTTGATGATGTACCAATAAACGAAGCACTACCTATGATAGTGCCTTTTGGCACTTATAAAACTATAAAAATTACATATAAAACAAACTCACCAAGTGACTCAGTTATCAACATGGTTAATAGATTTATATTCAAACAAGTTTATTATATAGACTATGAAACAAAAGGTGGTTCAGCAGTTGCAACACAAACAAAATATGAAGATGTAGATTTAACATTAGAAGGAACACCAACAAAGAATTTATATGTATTCATGGGATGGACAGATGAACAAAATGGAACAATAGTTAAATATAGACCAGGAAGTACATACACATTAAACGAAAACAAAACAATGTACGCAATATGGAGACAGGGAGAAGCAACTTTCTTACCTGGTGGCGATTTTAATGCAAAGATAAAACAACTTGCAGGAAATACAAACGCAACATATGAAACAGCAGATACAAATATTACTTCTATTCAAAGAGCAAATACTCTTCCAAATGGATTTACACCAACGAGTACAAATATAGTATCTACTAGTGAATCAGATATCCCAATATATGCTTGGTATGATAATGGAACTATTTATTACTATACTGCTGTAGCAAATCCATATATGAATTCACAAGCAACAAACATGTTTAGAGGATTAACTAAAGCGACAAGTATAGATTTATCAACAATCAATACAAGTAGAACGAGATATATGGATGCAATGTTTCAAAGTTTGTATTCATTAGAAAACATAGATTTAAGTGGTTTTAATACTAGTAATGTAACAAATATGTCAAATATGTTTTCGAATTGTAGCAATTTAACAAGTATAAATTTAAGCTCATTTAATACAGGAAATGTAACTAATATGAAAAGTATGTTTGGTGGTTGCATTTCATTACAAAGCATAAATGTGTCATCATTTAATACAAGTAATGTTACAGATATGGAAAACATGTTTATACATTGTTCTAGTCTAATAAGTATAGATGTGTCATCTTTTGACACAAGAAAAGTACAAACAATGCAAGGCATGTTTTATGGTTGTAGTAGTTTAATAAACTTAGATTTAAGTAGTTTTTATACACCTGAATTAACTAATATGAAATTTATTGTTGAAAATTGTAGTAGTTTAATTTCATTAAATATGTCAAATTTTGATACAAGAAATATAGATAGTTTAGGATGGACATTTCATGGATGTAGTTCCCTAACTAGCTTAGATATAAGTAATTTTGATTTGAGCAATGTAACAAATGTAGATGCTGTTTTTTATGGTCTATCATCTCTTCAGCAATTAAAAACACCAAATACTTATCCAACAAGCCTATCTGTTAATTTACCAAATACATTTTATGATCCAAGTAATAATGCATATAGTGCATTATCTACAGGTAATCCAACACAAACATGGATAAAATTACCATATACAGTAGTATTTAATGCAAATACAGGAACAGGAACTATGCCTAATCAAGTAATAGGTGTAGGAGCAACAACAACTTTAACAAGTAATGCATTTACTAAAACAGGTTATAAGTTTGTAGGATGGAATACTGAGGCAAATGGATCAGGAACAGCATATCTAAATAATGCAAGTGTATCTAATTTAGGAACATTTAATCAAACAGTTAATCTATATGCACAATGGATTGAAGGTGAAGCAACATTCCTTTATGGGGCAACTGTTAATTACATGATGAAAGAACTAGCAGGAACTGATACAACAAGTCAAACATATAGACATAATACTTTTGATTATAATATTATATCTATAGAAAGAGCAGATACATTACCTGATAATTTTACTCCAACAAGTGATAATACATTATCTGAAGAAAGTTTATCTGACTTCCCAATATATGGCTGGTTTGATAATGGGACATTATATTATTACACTGAAGCTTCAATCCTTAAAACAAGTGGTAGTACATTCAGCATGTTTAGATCTTTAATGAATGTAGAAAACATAGATGTTAGTAGTTTTAATACAAGTAGTACATATGAAATGGGGGGAATGTTCTTTAACTGCCCAAAACTAAAGTCAATTGATGTAAGTAATTTTGATACAAGTATTGTTGCGGGTATGGAAAGTATGTTTAACATGTATTATGATAATAACTATTTAACTATATTAGATTTAAGTAGTTTTAGAATAAAAGATAATGCTAGTATATCTAATATGCTATCGCACATGCCGGCCTTAGAACAATTAAAAACACCAAGTTCAATTGGTAGTGGTGTAACAATATCATTACCATTAACTCTATATGATGAAAGTGGTAATGCATATACTACATTATCTACAGGAGATCCAACAGAAACGTGGTTAAGAAAAGCGTATACAGTAACATTTGATCCAAATGGAGGAAGTGTATCTACATCTAGTAAATCAGTAATCTATAATCAACCATATGGAACATTACCAACACCAACAAGAGAAGGATATACATTTGATGGATGGAATGGTAAGAATTTATTTAATCCACAACAATTCTATGAAATAGGAAAAGACTATAATGTTTATATTTCAGGTAATAATATAATATTATGGACTTATCCATATCAAGAGACATATACTAAAATGTATATAGAATCAAAAGAAAATACACAATATACATTAAATTTTGACTGGGAAGTATTATCTTCAAATAATGAGTTTATACAATCAGGATTAGATTTTGTTTATTCGGATGGTAGTTATGGTGGTATGTTAAATAAATCGTCAGTTCGTGGAAGTATTGGCGATACAGGTCATTTCGAAGAAACATCATCTATAAATAAATCTCTAGTTGCTATATCAAGCGCTGGTTGGAAATATACTGGACAATTTAAATTTTCAAATATTCAACTAGAAGAAGGAACAACTGCAACAGCATATGAACCATATTATGTTACTTCATCAACAACAGTAACACAAGATAAAAATCATACACTAACAGCTAAATGGACACCAAATACATATACTGTTAATTATAATGGTAATGGTAATACAGGTGGTACTACTGCAAGTAGTACACATACATATGATGTAGCAAGTAATTTAACTACAAATGGATTTACTAAAACAGGATATAAATTTGTAGGATGGAATACAAGACAAGATGGAACAGGTACACCATATCTAGATGGAGCAAGTGTAACAAGAGTAGGAACAGGTGGAGAAGTAACATTATATGCACAATGGATAGAAGGAGAAGCAACGTTTAATTATGGCCCAACATTTAACTACATGATAAAAGAATTAGCCGGAACAGATACTACTGGACAGACATATAGACATAACAAGTATGATTACAATATAACATCAATAGAGAGAGCAAGTACATTACCAAATAACTTCACACCAACAAGTGATAATATAGTATCAACAGAAGACTCTGATTATCCAATATATGCTTGGTATGATAATGGAATAATATATTATTATACAGAAGCAATTAATTTGTATATGAATGCTTCTGCAGGTTATATGTTTAAAGGATTAAAAAGTCTAACAAGTACTAAAATAAATGATATTAATACTATTAGAACAACAAATATGATATCAATGTTTAATGATTGTAGTTCATTAACAAGTTTGAATATAAGTACTTTTGATATGAGTAATGTAACATATGCACCTTATATGCTAAATAATATGTCATCTTTAGAACAACTAAAAACACCAAGTGCATATCCAAGTAATTTAACTATTACTTTACCAACAACTCTATATGATACAAGTGGCAATGCATATACAGAATTAACTAGTTCTACTCCAACAGAAACATGGTTAAGAAAAGCATATACAGTAACATATAATGCTAATGGTGGAAGTGTAAGTCCAGCTAGTAAAACAGCAATATATGGTCAAACATATGGACAATTAGCAACTCCAACTAAAACAAATTATATATTTGCAGGATGGAATGGTAAGAACTTATTAAATTATAATAAAATAAGAAGTTCTGCAGTTACTTATGGATATAGTGTCGATGCAAATGGAAATATTAGTAAAACAGGTAATAACGATGGTAGAGTTTGGGGTTATTCTTCAAGTGATTGGCATGAAACATTAAGTTCTGGAACATATACTTTAACTTTATTATTTAGTACTCCAATATCTAGTGATAATACAGCTGCAGGTATTGGTATATATCAAAATGGAACAACTATATATGGATCATATGATATAAAAGAAAAAGATAAAGTAACATTATCATTTACACTAAATGAGACAACTGATATAGGTATCATGGTTAAATCTTATGATGGAGTATATAAAATACAATTAGAAGAAGGAGATACTTCTACTACTTGGGAACCATACTTTGTAACAGCATCTACTACAGTGACACAAGCAAAAGATCATACATTAAAGGCTATATGGCAAGAAAATCCAATAACATTTAATAATCAAACATTAAATAGTGGAGTATATAAAGTAGCATATACATCTAATGCATTTACTGCAGCTACTGGTGGCTCTGGTAATTATACATATACTATAAAGAGTGGGGCACCAACAGGTGCAACTATAAATAGTGCTAATAGAACTATATCATTTACTAATACTACACCAGCAGGCACTTATAATGTAGTAGTAACAGTAACAGATACTTCTACTAATATAAGTAGAGATGCTACTATGACTATAGTTATAAATTCAGTAAGTGCAGATGATATATCATATGATAATACTAATACAGGAGTAAACTGTTCTACAGTACAATGTATGATAGATGAATTATATGATCTATATAGTAATTAAATGGAGGCTTTATGGAAAAGAAGAAAAAAGTAAAGAAATTTATTAATAATAGAGTAAAAATAATAATAGCTTTTATATTAGGTGCATTAATATCAGGTGGTACTGTATATGCGACATATTTATATGAAGCTGATGATGTTAGCTATAGTAATACTACTAGTGGTATGGCATCTACTAATGTACAAGATGCATTAGATGAGCTATATGATCTGCATTATAAGTTTCTTAGTGTTGGGAGTACCTCTATTATATATGTTAGTACTACTGGAAAAGCATTAGCTACTAAGGGCGGTATTTGCGTTATTAGAAATAAACAAGTACATTGTATTTCAAATAATAATTGGAGTGTAGAAAAAGATCATGTTCAACAAGTGTATTCAGATGGTACATGTACAGTAACATCTACTGATGTTAGTTGTACTGCAGGTAATGAAGAATTTGATATTTATGATAGTGGTGATATGTCTTGGCATTATAGAGATAATTATAGTTATTGGTGTAACAACGTTTTAAATGGAGATAGTTTTTCTTGTAACTAATATTATATTAGATTCTACTAATTAAATTATATATAAAAATTCCTATAGATTTATACACTACAACTCTTATAGTAAATATATATAATTAATTAGTTTAAATAGAATTAGGGTATGTGTTTATACATACCCTTGGGGTAACCCTAAAAAAATAAAAAAACACAAAAATTGAATTTTAGAAAAATTAAAGAAACAATAAATAACTTCTATTATGGAAGTTATTTATTTTTGTGTTTAAATATAATATCTAAAATTCGATTTTAGTGATTTGATTAAGTATTTTAAGTATGATAGAGTGTTCTTGTCTTTGCAAAGAAAGTAAAAAAATAAAGGAGGTTTTATAGTTATGTATATAGAAGAACATAGGGTCTTAGAAACATTTGACTGCACCAATGATGCATTTTTTAAGAGTCTATTTAGAAGTATAGAGGCAAGAAATGTAGTGGCATCATTCTTAAGCGCAGTAATAGGATTAGATGAAGAAATATTTAGAAAAGCAGAATATATAGGAGGAGAATTAGTAAAGAAAAAAATAAAAGAGAAATCAAAAACAAGTGATGTAATAGTAAAAGTAGATGATAAGAATAGAATAATAGTAGAAATGAATAAATATAATACAAGTAATATATTTAATAAGAATAGTCAATATGCATTCTCATTAATAAATGAAACAACAAAAAGTAGTAAAGAATATACAAAAGTAACATTAATAAATATAGATAATTTTAATAGATATAAAACAACAAGAGGAATACTAAATTTTAAGATGAGAGATGAAGAAGGACATATAGAAACAGAATTATATAATAGTATACATATAATACTTGATAATGTAGTTAACCAGGAGTATAATCAAGATATAGATGAGAGAATAATAAATTTTTGTAAATTCATAAAAATAAAGACAATAACCGAGATGAGGAATGTATATAAAGGAGATGAAAACTATATGGCAGCGATAAGGAAAGTGGAAGATTTATCGACAGATCCAGATTTTGTAGGATATTATGATGTAGAAGAAGCACATAGACAAGAATTGGAAGATATGAGAGATACCATACTAGAAGAGGGTATGGAAAAAGGAATGAAAAAGGGAATATCGCAAAGAAATATAGAAATCGCCAAGAATTTATTAAGGATGAATATGTCTGTTGAAACTATTGAAAAAGCAACAGGATTATCAGAAAAACAAATTATGGAATTAGAAAAAAGATAATGAATAATTAGTTATTATTCATCATCTTTTTCTTTTGGTTCAGTTCCTTTTAAATAATAAATAAATTTTTTTCTTTTAGATTCATTAGTTGCGATTTTTCCATTAATAGGATTTACTAATACTGCGTTTACATTCTTAGGTTTTTTAAACCAAGAGTCTTCCTGATTTCTTAAATAGTTTTCTATGTTATCAGCCCATATATTTCTTGCAACTTTTGAATCACTTTTTTCTAAGTTTTTATTATCATCATATCCAACCCAAATACCTAAACTGTAATCTTTATTATATCCTACAATTAATGAATCTGTATTTGTACTTCCTGTTTTAATTGCGTATGTTTTAGTTAGTTTTGGTTTTATACTTAAGCAAGTAGGTTCACTATAATCTATTAAATTATTATCATAACAATTAGTCATTAATTCACTTAATATATAAGTATAATCACTATTTAATACTTTAGTTTTTTTAATTCTATGTTCATATAATAATTTATTTTTATCATCTTTAACTGCTCTTATTAGATAAGTATCTTTTTTATTTCCATAACTTGCAAGTGTAGAATATCCATTTGTTAAATCAATTATATTTATTTCACTTGTTCCTAGTGGTAAAGAAACATTATTTTGAATTCCGTTAATTCCTACTTTATTTAATGTATCTACAAGTACATTATCCCCCAAAAAGAGGTTTGTTTTAAGTGCATAAATGTTATCAGAATAAGCTAACGCTACTATCATAGGAATCTTCTTATTTGCGTATATATCACCATAATTACTAGGTTTATAAATTTCACTTCCTAGATTAAATGAAGTATCAGTAGATAAGAATGAGGATGAAGGAGTAAAGCCATTCTCTAAAGCAGCATAATATAAAAATGGTTTAATAGTAGATCCAATTTGTCTTTTTGATGAGGTAGCTCTATTATACTGACTCTTTTCATAATCTTTTCCTCCTATTAATGAAATAATTCTACCAGTTTTATTTTCTATCATTACACCTGAAACTTGTAATTCACTACTATTATCAATGTTATTATTAACTGCTTTTTCCATTTTTTCTTGTGCATTTAAGTCTAAATTAGTATATATCTTTATACTATTACTTTCTAAGTAATCTTTAGGTATGATTTTTAAATCATTTAATTCATCTATAACCGCATCTTTATAATACATTAACGTAGTTAGATTTAAAGTATCTTTTTTTCCATGATAAACCAGTTTTTCTTTATATGCTTCATTCATTTCTTTTTTAGTAATATAACCATTACTATATAAGTTATATAGTATTTGTTTTTGTCTTTTTTTTGCTTGCCCCTCATTATTAATAGGAGAGTATTCCTGTGGATATTTAGGTATACCCGCAAGCATAGATGCTTCTGCTAATGTAAGATTACTAGCACTTTTATTAAAATAATAATGGGATGCATTCTCTATACCAAATACTCCATTACCATAATTTATAGTATTTAAGTAACCTTCTAGAATTTCATCTTTTGAATAATTAATTTCCATTTTAAATGCTAAATAAGCCTCTTTAAACTTTCGTTTATATGTTCTATCAAATGTTAGATATAAATTTCTAGCGTATTGCTGAGTAATTGTTGATGCACCTTCTTCTATTTCTCCAGACTTTAAATTAACAAAGAAAGATTTAATAATTCTTATATAATCAAATCCATTATGCTTATAGAATCTCTTATCTTCAGTAGATAAAGTCGCATTTATTAAGTCTTTATCTATTTCTTTTAAACTAATCCATTCTTTAGACCCATTACCTCTAAAGAATTCTTTATTATCTTTATCATAAAGAATAATAGTATTTGTTTTCTTTAAATCTAATTTAGGAGATACTTTAACTATAAAGAATAAGATTGTAAAAGTAATACATACTAAAAAAGATAAAAATATAAATATTTTTAGTAAAAACCTATTTTTTTTCATAAAATCACCATTTATCTATTTATATTATGTAAAAAAAAGATTAAAATATAAGTGCATTTTTTTAGGGGTTATTTGCGAAAATAATTTAGGTACAAAATAAATATGAGTTAAAAAGTTATCATACAAATAATTTTGCATATAATATTAAAGAAATACTTGCTTTTTTTAAAAAAACAGGGTACTATATGCTTTAAAATTACAAAAAAACCAAAAAAAATGTTTTTTTGTAAAAATATATGCTATAATTAGCATAGAAAAAGGAGGATGAAAAATGAAACTATTAAGAGTTGTTGCGAGCAATTTTAAGTTGTGTGAAGAAAATTTTACAATATCTTTTGTACCGACTGGAAATAAAACTGCAGCAGATAAGGAATTTGAATTACAAGAAATAGCTGATGATTTATACGTATTCAGTACATTAGGTATAATAGGAAAGAATGCATCCGGAAAAACTACAGTAGTAGAACTTTTATCAATAATATATGATATTTTCTCTAATTATAGAATTAATAGTTCAAAGAATATTTTTAAATTTATTGATAAATCATTAAATTTAGATATTACTTTTTATCATGAAGGAGCAATTTATAGATATTTAACAGATTTATATAAAAATGCAAATTCAGTGGATAATACGTCTGTTTTCTTTAAAAATGAAAAACTATATAAGAGAGAATATAAGAAAGCACATGTAAGAGAATTATTTAATTATGAGAAATTTGAAGAAGTAAAACCAGAAGTGAAACTACCAGAAGATACTTCAATGATATATTCATTATTAAAAGATATTTTCTTAAGAGGAATATATTGCTCAAGTGACGATTATATTTATAGAGATTACGCTCAAGCATTCAATGTATATAAACTATTAGATAATAATTTAAAAGTTATCACTTCATTATTAAAAATGTTTGATGAACATTTAGATAATATAAAAATGATAAATGAAAATAAATATAGAATCATTTATACAAATGGAACTACTAAAGAAGTATCAAACTCTGAACTATATGAAATATTATCAAGTGGTACAACAAAAGGATTTGGTTTATTCACATTTGTAGTATATTCATTAAGAACTGGATCTGATTTAATAATTGATGAAATTGAAAATCACTTCCATAAGACATTAGTTGAAAACTTAGTTAATCTTTATAAAGATAAATCAGTCAATAAAAAGAATGCAACATTAATATTTACTACTCATTACTGTGAAATACTTGATTTATTTAGTAGAAGTGATAATATCTATATAAGTAAATATGATAATGCAATAAAATTAGAAAATATGCATACAAATTATAAATTCAGAACAGAATTGTCTAAGAGTAATAAATTTTATAGTAATGAATTCAATACAAATGTAAGCTATGATGCATTAATGGCTTTCAAAAAGGAATTAATGTAATGAGAATACTATTAATGTGTGAAGGCCAAAATGAGGAAGTACTATTAAATCATTTATTAGATGCTGATGCTCTTTGTTTTACAAGAGATGATTTAATTGGTCGTAGACCATATCCAATTAGACAATTAAACAATCCAACAATTAAATCTGAATTAAAACACTATGGTTCACCAATAAAAGTATATAGAGTAGGTGATAAGCAAAATGATAAATTCCCTATTCCTAAAGATTTGAAAGATATTGTATCAAGTAAGGAAATATATAAATATTGTACAAAGCCAGAATTAGAAATGCTTTTAATATTAAATGAGGGATTAGAAAAAGAATATGAAAAAGTAAAAAGTACTCAATCACCAAAAACATTTGCAAAGAAAAATATCAGGTACAATGGAAAAAAATATGATCAATCATCTGAATTTTTACAAGCATATTATGGTGGCTCTAATGTTCAAAATTTAATTGATAATATTAAAAAATATAAAACGTATAAACGCCAACATGATAGAGATGAACTCTATTTAGCAGATATATTGAAGTAATAAGTTGTATAACTTACTAAAAAAGTTATCTGAAGCATTAGAAATGCTTAAATCTAATCATAAAAATTTAAGGTTTATTAGGAGGGATAATTATGCATAGTAGAGAAAATGTTAAAACAAATGAATTTATTATCTTCTTCAGAAATTAAAAATATAAGAAAAAAGTATGACATGAATCAAAAAGAGTTTGCTTTATCAATTGGTGTTGGTGAAATTACAATTCATCGATTTGAAAATGGTTCTATACAAACTGAGTCAGTTGATTCAATTATAAGACTTAGTGAAGATCCTGATATAATGTATAATTTGTTAATTAAAAATCAAGCTAATTTATCTCAAAGTGATTTTAGTAGTTTTTTTAAAAAAGTGAATGAGTTAAAAAAATTGAAATATGCAAATAAATAAAGAACATTCTGTTCTTTTTTTATTTTTATGATAAAAAGATTAAAATATAAGTGCATTTTTAATTAGTATATGTTATAATTCTCTTGTTAAAAAGGAGATGTTTATTATTAAACATTTATTATTAGATATATATATAAAGAATAATGATGAGGAATATATATATAAGGATATTCCTTGTAAATATAAAGAAAATAAATATATTTTTAATATAGATGAAGATAAATATGAAATTATTAAAAAAGACAACATAGTTTTCCACAAGAAAAATAATGAATCAGTAATAGATTTTGAATTTAAAGATAATGTAATAACAAAAGGAACATATTATATTAAAGAATTAAGCTTTTATATGGATGCGAAAATTAAAACTAATAAGTATTTAGTAGATGATAATAATATAGATATTGAATATAAATTATGGCTTCAAGACGAAGAAATAGGTGATTTTATTTTTAAGATTAAAGAAAGGAGTGAATAATATGGTAGATATTAAAAAAGAGTTATCTAATTTATTAGATAAAGAAGTAAATATTGAAACATATAATTTGATTAAGGAAATAAAGGAAAAAGATAAGGGTGATTATACTTTTCCATGTTTTGCACTCGCAAAAGAGTTACATAAAGCACCTAATCAAATTGCGGATGATTTAAAAGACTCTATTAAATCAGATATTATAGAGAAAATAGAAAGTGTTAATGGTTATTTGAACTTCTATATTAATAAGGAATATCTAACAAAAGCAGTATTTGAAGAATATGAAAAGACTAAAGAAGATTTTGGTAAGGAAGAGCAATCAGGTAAAACAGTTTGTATAGATTATTCTGCTCCTAACATAGCAAAACCATTTCATGTAGGTCATTTAAGATCAACAGTTATAGGACATGCTTTATATAATACTTATAAGTATTTAGGATATAAAACAATAGGTATTAATCATTTAGGAGACTATGGTACTCAGTTTGGTAAATTAATTGAGGGATATAAGCTATGGGGAGATGAGTACGATTTAACAACTGATCCTATAGATAAACTTGTTGAAATATATGTAAGAATAAATCAAGCATGTGACGATCCTGAAGTACTAGAAAGATGTAGAAATAATTTTAAATTATTAGAAGATGGCGATGAATATTGTGTTTCCTTGTGGAAAAAGTTTAGTAATCTTAGTATGGGTGAATTTAATAAGATTTATGATTTATTAGGTGTGACTTTTGATGAAACAAAAGGTGAATCATTCTATACAGATAAAATGCCTGAAGTAGTAGATATATTAGAAAAGAATAATAAACTAATTGAAAGTCAAGGTGCAAAAATAGTAGACTTAGAAAATGATGGAATTAATACACCTTGTATAATTGAAAAAAGTGATGGATCTAGTATATACGCAACTCGTGATTTAGCGGCAATTCTTTATAGATCAAGAACATTTGATTATGATAAATCTTTATATGTAACATCTTATGAACAAGATTTACATTTTAAACAAGTATTCGCAGTAGCAAAATACATAGATTTAGATAATAAATATGTTGATGGTCTAGAACATGTATCATTTGGAATGTATCGTCTTAAAGAAGGAAAAATGTCTACAAGAAAAGGTAACTTTATTAAATTAGAAGACATATTAAATGATGCAATAGATAAAGCAAAAGCAAAAGTATCAGATAAAAATCCTGATTTAGAAGATATAGATGATGTTGCGAAAAAAGTAGGTATTGGCGCAGTAGTATTTGGAGATCTATATAATTCAAGAATTAAAGATGAAATATTTGATATAGATGAAATGTTAGAGTTCCAAGGTGAAACTTGCCCATATATTCAATACATGTATGTAAGAATTAAGAGTATTTTGCGTAAACTTGATAAAGAAGTATTGATTAATGATGTGAAATATGATAAATTACATGATGATTTATCTTATGACTTAGTAAAGCAAATTTATAATTTCAACAGTGTATTAAAAGAAGTTGTGGATAAAAATGAACCATATATATTATCTAGATATCTTATTAAGCTTGCTCAAACATATAGCGATTACTATAATACTTATAAGATATTAAGTGATGATATAGATGAGAGAAATTCAAGAGTATATTTAATAACAATAGTTGCGAATATACTAAAAACAGGTTGCTATCTATTAGGTATAGAAATGCCTGAAAAAATGTAGAATAAAAATAAAAATCTCATATTAATATAATTGGAAGGAAGATTTAAAGATGAGTATAAGAAAAAAAAGTATTGAAGAATTAGAATTAATGAGTTATACAGATATAGCTTATGAAATTATTAAGGAAGATAATAAACAATATAATACACCAAATTTATTTAAAGAGGTTTGTAAATTATTAGAAATGAGTGATGAAGAATTTACTGAAAAATTAAGTGATTTCTTTACAGCACTTACTACAGATGGAAGATTTATTTTTATTGATTCTACTGTTTGGGATTTAAAAGATAATCATGTCGTTAAAGTAGTAGTAGACGATGGTGATGAAGAAGAGATAGAAGTAGATTCAGAAGAAGATGAAGAAGTAGAAGAAGACGATGAAGATATTGAAGATGATTATTCAGATGAAGCGATAGATGACAGCAAAGATGATGAAGAAGATATGAAAGATTTAACAATTGTAGATGAAGAAGATATAGAAGAATAGGAGGCACTTATGATAGAGAGATTAGAAACAACATTAAATAGATATAATGAACTTTCAGAAGAACTTTCTAAACCTGAAGTACTTGGTAATGTAGAACTAATGACTACTCTATCAAAGGAGCAGTCACAAATATCAGAAATAGTTGATAAATATAAAGAATATAAAAAAGTATTAAGTGATTTAGAAGAAGCTAAAGAATTATTAAATGATAAAGAAATGGCAGAACTTGCTAAAGAAGATGTTAATAATTTAAGTACTAGAAAAGAAGAATTAGAAAAAGAATTAGAAGTACTATTACTTCCAAAGGATCCTAATGATGATAAGAATATTATTGTTGAAATTAGAGGAGCAGCAGGTGGAGATGAAGCCAATATATTTGCTGGAGACTTATTTGATATGTATTCTAGATATGCAGAGAATATGGGTTGGAAAATAGAAGTAATGAATGCTGAAGAAGGTACCGCAGGTGGTTACTCTCAAATAGAATTTATGATTAAGGGAGAAAATGTATATTCAAAACTTAAATATGAATCAGGATCACATAGAGTTCAAAGGGTTCCAGCTACTGAATCACAAGGAAGAGTTCATACATCTACCGCTACAGTACTAGTAATGCCAGAAGTACAAAATGTAGATATTGAAGTAAAGGATGAAGATGTTAGAGTAGACGTTTATAGATCATCTGGCGCAGGAGGACAAGGAGTAAATACAACTGACTCAGCAGTTAGACTTACTCATATACCTAGTGGTATAGTTGTTACTTGTCAAAATGAAAGAAGTCAATTAAGAAATAAAGAAAAAGCAATGGAAATATTAAAAGCAAGATTATATGAAGAAGAGCAAAGAAAGCAAGAAGAAGAACTAGGCTCTGAAAGAAGAAATAAAATAGGTACAGGAGATAGATCTGAAAAGATAAGAACATATAACTATCCACAAAATAGAGTAACAGATCATAGAATAAATTTAACAATAATGCAACTAGATAGAATTATGCAAGGAAAGTTAGATGAAATAGTAGATGCATTAGTTAATGAAGACATTAGAAGAAAATTAGCAGGAGAATAATATGAAAAGAGTGGCATCGGTTTTATCAGATTTAATATGTAGTAACTGTGGTAACAAAATGACTATTTCTAGAGAAGTAAAAAGTCAAAGAGAAAAATATCATATAAAAGATTTATATTGTATTAAATGTAAAGAAGTAACTAAGCATATAGAAGTAAGAGACTTAGGATTAATAAAAAAAGAATTAGAGTATAAAGAGACACTAAGTGAAATGGAAAAGAAAGTATATGATTTAACTCATAAAGAAAGAGAAGCTAAAGTTCTATGCATGGAAAAGAATATTTAAAAAAGTATTATAAAGGGAATATAGAAGATGCTTATAGAAGATTAGATAATGGAGAACCTGTTCAATATATAGTGGGAGAAGTAGATTTTTGTGGAAATATATTAAAAGTAAATAAAAATGTACTAATTCCTAGATTTGAAACAGAAGAGTTAGTTGAAGAAACTTCTAAGTATATTAAAGAATATTTTAAAAATACAGTTGATATACTAGATATAGGCACAGGATCAGGCGCAATCGCAATTTCTATTAAAAAGAAAGTAGATTCTAATGTTACCGCAACAGATATATCAAAGGAAGCTTTAGAAGTTGCTAAAGGAAATGCAGTATTAAATAAAGTAGATATTAATTTTATTAATACAAATATTTATGATAATATTAACAATAAATTTGATGTAGTAATAAGTAATCCGCCATATATTTCATACGAAGAAGAAATAATGGACATAGTAAAGAATAATGAACCACATCTAGCGTTATACGCATCAAATAATGGATTATATTTCTATGAAGAAATACTAAAGAATATTAAAACTATTTTAAAAGATAAATATCTAATTGCTTTTGAAATAGGTGAAAAACAATTTTATGATATTAAAAGAATAAAAGAAATATATTTACCAGAATCTATAATTACTTGTAAAAAGGATATGCAAGGAAGAGATAGAATGGTTTTTATAACAAATATTGAATAAAAAATAAATAATCATCCATAAAGAAATTAGAGAGGATGATTTTTTTATGAAGAAAATATTATTAGTATTAATGATAATCAGTTTTATATATATTGGTTTAAATTTTAAAGAAGAAGAGAATATAATTCCAGATGAAGCGATAAGATTTAGAGTGATAGGTAATTCTAATACAGTATATGATCAAAATATAAAGATACAAGTAAGAAATACTATTCAAAATAAGATATTTAGCTTAATAAAAGATAGTAAATCTATAGAAGATACCAGAAAAATCTTAAAAGAACACCAAGAAGAGTTATATGAAACTACTAGTAATAAACTAAAAGAACTAGATTATGATAAAGACTTTAAAATTAATTATGGTCTTAACTATTTTCCTAAGAAAAAATATAAAGGAATTACGTATAAAGCAGGTGAATATGAATCATTGGTAATAACATTAGGTTCTGGAGAAGGTGACAATTTTTGGTGTGTTCTTTTTCCACCACTATGCTTGCTAGAGGCAGATGAATCTAATTCGAGTGACGTAGATTATAGATTCTTTGTTAAAGATATAATCGATAAATATTTAAAAAAATAATCTAAATATAAAAAAGTATGATAAAATATAATTAGGTGATAATATGGGAAATTTAGAAATTAAAATTAAAAGAATGAATATTACTTCAATTATATTTTCAGTAGTATTTATTTTAATAGGTGCATTTCTTTTGGCAAGACCAGAAGATGCGATTCATTTAGTAAGTTATGCACTAGGCATACTTCTAATACTATGGGGAATAATATCTATTATTCAGTTCTTTACTGATAAAGAATCAGATAGTTATTTAGAAATAGGATTTATAATAGGTGTATTTATATTTATATTTGGTTTAATAATCATAATAAAACCAAATATAGTCGCAAGTATAATTCCACTATTATTAGGTATTTGGATGCTTATAAATGGAGTTACAAAATTATCTTATGCATTAACTTTAAATAAATTAACAAGCGCTGCTGGATCAATTATTATATCTTTATTAATAGTTATATTAGGAATATTATTAATATTTAATCCATTTGAAGGAGCAAAAACTCTAGTACAAATACTAGGTGTATGCATCATAATATACTCTATATTAGATGTAATTGAATCTTTTGTAATAAAGGGAATACTTAAAAAAGAAATAAAAGATACTATTGAAAATCAAATAATTGAAGCAGAATACGAAGAAAAGAAAAAGTAGTTTACACTCCAAAAAAAATATATTGATTTGAAAGTAAAAATTATTATATAATATAATTGACATTATACTAAGGAGGGATAATATGAAAGTTACATCAGTTAATGTTAAAAAAATCGAAAAAGATGGTTCGAGAATGAAAGGTATCGCATCAATTCTATTAGATGATTTAATCGCTATTCATGATATAAGAATTATATCTGGTGATAATGGTCTATTTGTTGCTATGCCAAGCAGAAAGACTTCAACAGGAGGATATAGAGATATTGTTCATCCAATCACTCCAGAGGGTAGAGAAATGATTGAAACTGCTATTTTAGGAGAATACGAAAAAGCAGAAGATGCAGAAGAAACTACAGAAGAAGAGAAAGAAGAAGAATAGTTCTTCTTTTTTTGTTCTAAAAATATAATTATTCCATATTATTTAATATGGAGGAATAATATGGATAAAATAAAAGAAATAAGTACTAATTTAAGTCATTCATTTTCAGTATCAGAAAGAAAAAACATAATAATAACAGGTATAGTAAAAATAGATAGTTTTGATAAAGAAGAATTTCTAATAGAAACAGTTCAAGGTTTTATGCATATTAAAGGTGAAGAATTAGAGGTTGTTAAATTAGATACATATCAAGGTAATATAACTATAAAGGGTAGAATTAATCTAGTAGAATATATAGATGAAGTAAATAAAAAAGAATCTTCATTATTTAATAGATTATTTAAATGATATTAATTTCTCAAATAAGATCTTTATTCTTATCATTTATATATGGTATTTTTTTTAATTTTACCTTTAATAAAAACAAAAGAATTCTTCTTCATAAAAATATATTTTATAAAATTATAATTAATATATTATTTATACTAGATCATATATTAATATTCTTCTTACTATTAAGATTTATAAATAATTCAATGTTACACATATATTATCTTTTTACATTTTTTTTAGGTTTTATATTTTATAACTATTACTTTACACATACTAAAAACAAAAAATTGACTAGACACAAATTAAAATGATATACTTAAAATGAATAACTACGTAGAAAGGAGTAATATATATGAAAAGAAAAAAAGTAAAAAGAAAATTTATATTAATTGCGCTTTTATATATTGCTCTTGGAGGTATACTACTTGAAAATGTTATTACTACTACATATCAAATATATAATAAGACAAAAGAAAAACAAGAATTTGAAAAAGAACTAGCTGAGTTACATGATAAAGAAGAAGAATTAAAAGCAACTGTTACTAAATTACAAGATCCAGATTATGTTGCAAGGTATGCCAGAGAAAAGTATTTATATTCAAAGGATGGAGAAATAATTATAAGAATTCCAGAATAAAAAAACAAAATATTAACAAAAAAAGGTTTAAAAAATTTAAAAAAATGTTATAATAAGAATAAGATAGGAGATAGTAATATATGAAGAAATATTTTAAATTTTTATTTGTTTTAATGTTTGTATTTTTATTAGCTGGATGTAAGGTTGGAAAGAATGTTACAAAGTGTTCTTTGGTATCAGATCAAAGTGCAAGTAATTATGTTTTAAAATCAGATTATAAGATTTATTCTAGCAAAGATATAGTTAAACAAGTAGAAACTGTAGAAACAGTAGAATCAAAGAATAACACTATACTAGCTTATTTTGAAGATCAACTTAAGAAACAATATAAATCTTATAATGATACTTATAAAGGATACAAATACGAAGTAACAAATAAGGATGGAAAAGTTGTTGCGAAAGTAACTATTGATTATACAAAGATGGATTTAAACAAATTTGTTAAAGATAATCCAGCTATGAAATCATATGTTGATAAAAATAACAACATTACATTAAAAGGTATTAAAACAATGTACCAATCAATGGGTGCTAAATGTGATAAGTAAGATTATGATTAATCATAATCTTTTTTCTTGTTTAAAAATACTAATTTTGATATAATATTCTTGGTGATTAATTATGGGAATATTTAAAAAATTGTTTGATTATGAATATAAAGAAATGAAAAAATTCAATTTAATAGCAGATCAAATAGAAGCAAAAAAAGAAGAATATGAAAAATTAACTGATAAACAGTTACAAAATAAAACTGAAGAATTTAAAAAACAGTTATCAAAGGGTAAAACATTAGATGATATATTAGTAGATGCTTATGCTACTGCTAGAGAAGCAGCAAAAAGAGTAATAGGAGAATTTCCATACTATGTACAATTATTAGGTGCTATCTCTATTCATTATGGTAATATATCAGAGATGAAAACTGGTGAAGGTAAAACATTAACAGAAGTAATGCCAGCGTATTTAAATGCACTTACTGGTGAAGGGGTACATATCGTAACAGTAAACGAATATCTAGCAACTCGTGATGCTGAATGGATGGGACAAATATTTAAGTTTCTAGGTTTAACTGTTGGTATAAATGGTAGAGAATTATCTCCAGAAGAAAAGCAACAAGCATATAATGCTGATATTACTTATTCAACAAATAATGAAATAGGTTTTGACTATTTAAGAGATAACATGGTTGTTAAAAAAGAAGATAGAGTACAACGACCATTAAACTTTGCTATTGTTGATGAAGTAGACTCTGTACTTATAGATGAAGCAAGGACACCTTTAATTATATCTGGTGGTTCTATGCATACTTCTAATCAATATATGGATGCTCAAAGATTTGTACAAGACTTAAAAGAAAATGAAGACTTTAATATAGATGAAAAAACACAAAGTATTTCTTTAACAGATGAAGGAAGTAGAAAATGTGAAAAGTTCTATAAGATAGATAATATGTATGATGTACAATATTCAGCTTTAGTTCATCATGTTAATCAAGCACTACGTGCAAATTTCATTATGCATAATGAAGTAGATTATATCGTTCAAGATGGAGAAGTTGTTATAGTAGACCAATTTACTGGACGTTTAATGAAGGGAAGAGCATTCTCAGAAGGTCTTCATCAAGCAATTGAAGCTAAAGAAGGAGTTAAAATTAATGAAGAAACAAAGACTTTAGCGACAATTACATTCCAAAATTTATTTAGAATGTATAAGAAACTTTCTGGTATGACAGGTACTGCTAAAACAGAAGAAGAAGAATTTAGAGAAATCTATAACATGTATGTTATAGAAATACCTACTAATAAACCAGTAATAAGACAAGATATGGCAGACTTAATATTTGCTACTAAAAAAGATAAATATAATGCAATTATTGAAGAAATAAAAACAAGACATGAAACAGGTCAACCAATACTTGTTGGTACTATCGCAGTAGAAACATCTGAATTAATTAGTTCAATGCTTACAAAAGCAAAAATAAAGCATGAAGTATTAAATGCAAAGAATCATGCTAGAGAAGCCGAAATCATTGCTAAAGCAGGTGAAAAAGGTTCTGTTACTATCGCTACTAACATGGCTGGTCGTGGTACCGACATCAAACTAGGTGAAGGTGTTAAAGAGTTAGGTGGTTTATGTGTAATAGGTACTGAAAGACATGAATCTAGACGTATAGATAATCAGTTAAGAGGTCGTTCTGGTCGTCAAGGAGATCCTGGTTATTCACAATTCTTTGTATCATTTGAAGATGATTTAATGGTTAGATTTGGTACTGATAAATTTAAAGATATTCTTCAAGCCGCAGGTTTAGGAACAACAATAAATTTAAGAAGTAAAACTATGACTAGAAATGTTGAATCAGCTCAAAAGAAAGTTGAAGGAAATAACTATGATATAAGAAAAAGTTTACTTCAATATGATGATGTAATGACAAAACAAAGAGAAATAATGTATGAAAGAAGAAATGAAATTCTAGATAAAGAATCTATACATGATTCAATTATTAGTTTAATAAAAGAACATATAGAAGAAGTAGTAACAGGCCATACAATTTATTCAAAAGAATTAACAGAACAAGATTGCTCTGAAATAGTAGAATATATGAATGAGAACTTACTAGCTAAAAGTTCAGTAAAAGTATCAGAAATATTAAATGATCCAGTAGAAGAAGTAGTGAATTATTTAGAAAAAACAGTTATTGATGAATATGAAAACAAGATAAGTGAATTACCTATCGAAGTAATAAATGACTTTGAAAAGGTTATTACTTTAAGAGTAGTAGATACTCATTGGATGGAACATATCAACACAATGGATCACTTAAAAGAAGGTATAGGCCTAAGAAGTTATGCACAAGCAAACCCATTAGTAGCGTATACTAAAGAAGGATTTGATTTATTTGATGAAATGCTTTCAAAAATAAATAAAGAAACAACTATATATTTATTAAAAGCTCAAATAACTCAAAATCTAGAAAGAAAACAAGTAGAAAAACCAACAGGAGATAACAGTGGAGAAAAATCTACTACTAGAAAACCTAGAAAAGTAGGAAAAAAAGTAGGAAGAAATGAACCATGTCCATGTGGAAGTGGACGCAAGTATAAACAGTGTTGCGGAAAATAAGCTCGTAAAGCCTTATAAATAAAGGGCTTGCGAGCTTTTTACTACTTACAATTTTTAGGTAATTTTACCTCAAAAAAGGCGTTTAGATAAGTTTTAGATAAGTTTTTTTGTTAAGACAATTAGCTAATTGGTTTGTATTAATTAAAAAAATATTGACAAATAGCAGAAATAATTATAAAATACAAATTATTATTCATAAATTTGCAAAAAAATGTTAAAAACACAGAAAATAAGTTTACTTTTTTCTGAAAAGTAATATAATAATAATAGGAGGAATGAAAAATGCTTATAGAATTTAGTGTAAAGAATTTTTTATCTTTTCGTGACAAGGTTATTTTTTCAATGGAAAGAGGAAATGGTAATGAAAATTACGGAAACATTTTTAATATTAATGATGTTGAATTATTAAAGTCTTGTTCAATATATGGTGCTAATGCTTCAGGTAAATCAAATTTATTAAAAGCTTTTACATGTGCTATAATGATGGTTAGACAATCAAATATTATTCCTGTTGGTGGGAAATGGATCAATTTAAAACAATTTTTATTTAGTGATTTATCTGTTAAAGAACCATCAGAATTTGAATTTTTAATATTAGTAAATGGTACAAAATATAAATATAATTTTGCTGCTACTAAAGATAAGATAGTTAATGAATCATTAGAAGCATTTTATTCACAAAAATCTACATTAATCTTTTCAAGAACAAATACAAAAGAGTACAAATTTCATTTACCTGATGAGGCAAAATTAAAATCAATTGTAGGAAAAAATACTGATAATAAACTCTTTTTGGCTACTGCATCAAATTGGAATTATGATAAAACAAGAGATGTATATTTGTGGTTTATGAATTCAATTGATACATTTGAAACATTTGATACAATAAATAGAGATGATCTTATCAATTTAAGTAAAGGAGAAGAAAAATTAAAAAAATTTACTTTAAATCTTTTAAAAGAAGCAGATATATTTATTAATGATTTTAATGTTGATTATGAAGAAAAAGACATGGATAGTACTATGGTAGAAATGTATATTCCACCAGCAGCCAGATCTAATGGTATTCCTAAAATTTCTAGCATAAAAATAGAAACATTTCATGAAATTTTTGATGAAAAAAATAATAAAAGTGTATACCGATTAAATATGGATGATGAATCATCAGGGACAAAAATTTTATTTGTATTAGCTCCTTTTTTGAAGAGAGCATTTGAAACAACAAAAGTAATAGTTGTTGATGAACTGGAAAAAAGTTTACATCCTACTTTAGTTGAATATTTAATAAAGATTTTTAATAATAGTAAAATTAATAAAGCAAATAGTCAGTTGATTTTTACAACGCATGCTGTGAGTTTATTAAATTTGGATTTGTTTAGAAGGGATCAAATATATTTTATAGAAAAGAATCCCAAAAATGGTGTTTCAGATTTATATTCACTTGATGACTTTTCAGTAAGAAAAGATGAAAATATTCAAAAAGGATACATAAATGGTAGATATGGTGCAATTCCATTTATAAATGATATTAAATTATGGGACGACAACATAGAATAATAAAAAGAAATCCGCTTATTGTTATATGTTATGAAGGAACAAATGAAACATCAGAAAAAGTATACTTTAGTAATTTTAAAGAAAGAAACTTAAGGATCCAGTTTACAACAGGTGGAAGTACTGATCCGGAAGGCATGCTTAATGATTTACAAAACTATATTATAAATGAAGATTTAAAAAATGAAGATGATTGTACTATTTTCATATTAATTGATACAGATTTAGATGGTAGTAGAATCAAAAAAATCAAAGAATTAATAAACAAAGCAAAAAAATTTGAAGATTTTGATATTCAAATTATAACCACGACACCTACGTTTGAAATTTGGTATTTGATGCATTATAGAACGAATAATCTAAAATTTAATTCTAGCAAAGAAGTGAAGAGGGCGCTAAGAAAAGAAACTAATGGAAAATATAATGAAAGTCTAAATTTATATCCTTACATAAAAAATAACCAAAACAAAGCTTATAATCATGCTAAAAAAATAGAAGAATTGGCGGTAAAAAATGGTGAAGATATAATCGAGGCAAACCCACATACTGATATATACAAGATTATAGATAAAATAAATGAAAAAAGAAACAGGAGTTGATAGTTATGAAAATAATAACACTATGTGGAAGTTTAAAATTTCAACAGGAAATGATGGAGATAGCACAAAAAGAATCATTAGAAGGAATATGTGTTCTGACACCAACATATCCTGTTTTGAATAATATAGATATAACTGATAAACAACTTAATTATTTCAAAGAGGAACATTTAAAAAGAATTGAATTATCTGATGCAATACTTGTAGTAGATATAAATAACTACATTGGTGAGAGCACAAATATTGAGATAGAGTATGCAAAAAAATTAGGTAAAGAAATAATATATTATTCTAATATAGAAAATAAATAGATTATTTCAGATAAGTTATTAGATAAGTTTAAACTGCACTGTCAGAAAATTAGACATAACTTTTTTACAATTGAGAAGTAAGTAATTAAAACTTATAAGTAAGAAAGACCAATTTTTAAACAAAAAATTACTCAGTTATTTTAATTCTTCGCCATGTGTCAGTGGTAAAAAGTATAAGCAGTGCTGTGGAAAGTAAGTAAAATCAAGGGCTTGCGAAAATCTAAGAGTGAAGAAACGTGAAAAAAAGTAAATTAGATACCTTTTAGATACCTTGAAAAAGTAAATAAAAAGACCAAAACGGTCTTTTTCTATTATAATATGTTATAATTAAATAGAGTACATTAGAGGTGAAAAGATGGAAGAATTAAACTTAGTTAATAATACAATTGATGAACTATTAGAAATGATTGATAGACAATTGGCTAAATATGAAAGGTATCCTGGGATAACTGATATTCAACAATTAATAAAAGATAGAATTGAATGGGATAATTCTACCATTTCATGTAGAAAAACCTTATTAGAAGATATAAAAAAATGGCATAATAAATATAAACAAATGAAAGAACATATTACTAATAATCCAAACAAAGAAAACATATATGATAAGGAAATGTGGCCTGTTGTATTATCTATGTTAATATTACATGCAAATAATAATGAAGAATCTGAAAGACAAATCTATAGAGCTAATTATTGCTTACAAAGCAATAATCAAATGTTTAGAATATTTGATGCTATATACAATAATAATTTTTCAACATATAATGAATCTATGATCCAAGAAAACGCTTATATAACAAAAATTAATATTGCGATGTTTTTGATTAATTATACTTTTGAAAATTTATTAAGTGAGTGCAATAATACTATTTTAGAAAATCTTGAATCTGGGGAGTCAAAATCTTTTTTAACATTAAACTTAAATGATAAAAAAATAATAATAGACAAATTGTTGAAGAAAGTAAACGATGTACAAATATTAGGTGATATATTAGGTGAATTAAAATGTTTTGATGAAAAAGGAGAATTGACATATTTATTAAAACAATTTGATTCAAAATTCAGCAGAAAAACACCATCTAAATTAAGAGTTATTAGAAACGCTTCATCACATGGAGAATTTTACCCAAATCTTGATAAGATTGATAATATTAAATTAATTATAGATAATAATGGAGTACAAAGATATGAACTAACATATTTCGATATATTGGAATTAGCTGATAAGTACACTTCAATTCTTCCAAATAAAGATAATTTAGGAATATTTTTACAATTGATACGTAGTAATAATTTACCAATTACTATTAATAATTTAATGGAATCTCAAATTTCAAAAGATAAATTGATTGAAACACTATGTATTTTATCATTATATAATACTATACAGTACAATAATGAAAAGCATTTTAGAGATAATGTAGAATTAAATCAAGAAATAAAAGATATAGTCAAAATTGATGGAATTAAAGGGGAAAATTATTTAGAAAAAATGAATATGGTTTATTACTTTAATCCATCATTCAATCCAGCAAGCAATGATGATATATTGCAAACTATAAAATATTCAATAAGCCATATTAATTACCGTTTTGATGGTGGAAAATTTACTTTCATAAACCCACAGGATGAAACTCACAGCTGTACCTGTAATATTGGAAGATTATTACTATTTATAGCAGAAGATGAAGTGTATAGATTATCTTCATCAACAACGTATTATGAAAAAATTAAAAAAGTATCAAAAAAAATAGTCGATAATTATATTATAGGTAATTATAATATCAAAATGCCTATAGATAAATCAGTTAGCATAAATTATCAAGAATTAAAAAATATAGATGATATTGATAATATAAATCATAAAAAATATTAATAATAAATTTAGATACCTTTTTAGATACCTTCAGCTATAGATGAGCGGTGATAAACAGTGAAGAAGAATTAATAAAAGTGAGAAAGTATAAGGGTTTAACAAAAACCATTGATGAAAAAGTGCCAAACTTAAACGCCATGTGGTAGTGGTAAAAAATATAAGCAATGTTGTGGTAAATAGACTCACAAGTCCTTATAAAATAAAGGACTGTGAGTTTTTTTAAAAGATTAATATATAATTCTTTTGATATTCTTTTAATTATGGTAAAATATAAATAATAATATAATAATACGGAAAGTATCAGAATTTGAAGGAGTATAAAATGGCCTATATTGAATTTAAAAATGTTGATAAAATTTATAAAATGGGAGAAGTAGATTTAAAAGCATTAGATAAAGCTAGTTTTGAAATAGAAAAAGGAGAACTAGTTGTAATATTAGGGCAATCAGGTTCTGGTAAATCTACATGTTTAAATATGCTAGGAGGAATGGATGAAGTAACTTCTGGTAGTGTTATAGTAGATGGAATAGATATTACTAAGATGAAAGAAAAACAATTAATTAATTATAGAAGAAATGATATAGGCTTTGTTTTCCAATTCTATAATTTAGTTCAAAATCTAACAGCACTTGAAAATATAGAATTAGGTACTCAAATGTGTAAAAATCCTCTACCTGCTAAAACAGCTTTAAAAAAAGTAGGATTAGAAGATAAAATGGATAATTTCCCATCACAAATGTCTGGTGGTCAACAACAAAGAGTATCGATTGCAAGAGCAATCGCTAGAAGACCTAAGATATTACTAGGTGATGAACCAACAGGAGCTCTAGATTATAAAACAGGTAAACAAATACTAGAGTTATTAGAAACAACATGTAGAAAAGAAAAAATAACTACAATAATAATAACGCATAATACTGCGGTTGCGCCAATGGCTGATAGAGTAATATATTTTAAAAATGGAAAGGCAGAGAAAGTAACTATAAATGAAAAGCCAATTAGTGTAAAAAAAATCGAATGGTAAAAAGGGGCTGTAGTTAATAATAATATGAAAAAAAATAGAATTATTACTATGAGTTTAAGAGAAATAAAAAAATCCAAAAAAAGATTTTTTTCATTATGTGTTCTTAGCTTTTTAGGAGTCTCATTTTTTGTTGGAATGAAAATATCAGGACCTACAATGCTTGAATCCTTGGATAATTATTATGATAATAATAAAATGTATGACCTAAAAATAATCTCAAATCTTGGACTTGTAGATGAAGATATAAAAGAAATAAAAAAACTGAATAATGATTTTAAAGTAGTGGGGTCACACACTAAAGATGCAATTTTCAATGATGGAAAGTATAAAACAGTTTTGAGAATGCATGAGATAAATGAAGGCATGAATAATATTATGATTATTAAGGGAAGAATGCCTAAAAAATATAACGAAATTGTAGTAGAAGATGGGATTGAATATAAAACTAATTATAGAATTGGTGATAAAATACAACTTGAATTAGAAGAAGATGACAAAACAATAAAAACAGATGAATTAGAAATAGTTGGAATTGTATTAAGTCCTGAGTATTTAAACAATAATGAAGTAACACAAAGTAGAGGAAATACAAGTATTGGAAATGGACAAGTTGCGTACTATGCATATGTATCAAAGGATTTATTTAATTTAGATTATTATACAGAAATATATGTTCTTGATAAAGGTGCTACAGACTATAAAACAATTAAAGAGGATTATTTGAATAGAATAGAACAAGATGAAAATCAAATTGATTCTATAAAGGATAGTAGACAAAAAGATCGATATAATAAATTAGTGACAGAAGCTAATAAAAAAATAAAGGAAGAAGAAGATAAGGCAAATACTGAGTTAAATAAAGCAAAACAACAATTAGATCAATATAAAATAGAATTAGAAAATGGAAAAACAAAACTTGATAGAGCAAAACGTGAATTAGATAGTGCATATCTTCAGATACAACAAGGATCTTCTTTGTTAGCAAAGTCTAAAGAAGAACTAGTAAGGGGAGAACAAAGTCTTAAAGATGGTAAAAATGAAATAGAAGATAAATTAAAGAGTATAAATGGTCATAAAGTAACTTATGATAAGTTAGCAGACTTTGTAAAAAAATATGATAGTTCCTCTTTTTCCATTAATGATATAGTAAAACTCTTTGGAGATGATATAAACTTAATAGTTATTATTGAAAATAATATGGTTAATATAAAGGCAATTGCTTCTGCTTATGGTATAGATTTAGAAGCAATGTTTGATGAGTATGGAATTACAGAAAAGGAAATACTTGAACAAGCAGAAATCTATATAAATGAAATATTAGATGTTACAACAGTTAATCAGTTAAAATCATTAATTATGGATGATAATTTTATTACACTAGTTAAAGAAAGTATTCCTCAGGATATTCCATTCTATGATAAAATAATAACGTATTTAGATGAGTTTTCTAATAATAAAGATAATATTATAAAATTATTTGAAGGAATTAGAAAAATCGAAAATGGTTACTCAGAATATTATAATAATTTGGTATTAATAAATGAAAAAGAAAAAGAATTGGATAATGCATCAAAAGAATATAATAGTGGAATTATAGAATATAACTATGGCATGAATGAATATAATTTAAATTTAGAAAAATATAATAATAGTATCAAAGAATATGAAGAAAATAAGAATAAAATAACTAAGAAAATAGCATCCGCAAGAGATAAGATTAAAGAAATGGAAACAGCCACTTGGTTTATACAAACAAGAGAAGATAATAATGAGTATATAACATATGAAAGTAGTTATAAAAGTGTTGAGAATTTATCTAATTTGTTTCCTATAATATTCTTTTTAGTATCTATTATGATAAGCCTTTTATCAATGGCTAGAATGGCTATTGAGGATAGAAGTGAAATAGGTACTTTAAAAGCACTTGGCTTTAGTAATCATTCAGTAAGATTAAAATTTATAATTTATTCTATGCTTGCAACATTAATAGGTGGAATACTAGGTGCAATTGCAGGATATACTTTAATTCCTAATATTATAATTGGTGTATTTAAAATAATACATATTATTCCAGAAGTAATATATAGTAAGGATATTATGCCTATAATTATAGGAATTCTAATAAGTATTATCTGTATTGTTGGTTCAACAATATTTACAATAAACAATTTAGTTAGAGAAAAAACAACAGTATTATTAAGACCTATAGCACCTCCAATTGGTAAAAAGATCTTTTTAGAAAAAATACCATTTATATGGGATAAAGCAAAGTATTCTAATAAATTAGCAATTAGAAATATATTTAGAAATAAAAGAAGAATTCTTATGTCAATATTTGGAATAGCATCTTGTACAATGATTTTATTAGCGGGATATGGAATTAAAGATTCAATTTCGTATGTTGTAGATAAACAATATAATGAAATAAACCATAATGATGCTTTAATAACACTAGACGGAAAAATAGATTCTATAGAATTAGATAAATTGACTATGAATGAACCATTAGATTTTAGTGTATATGCTAGAATAGATCAAATAGAGGTAGATAATAAGAGATTATCATTTATAATTCCAGATGATAATGAAGAATTTAGAAAAACTCTAACAATTATAGATACAGAAACAAAAGAAGAGACTAGTTTAAAAGAGGATTCAGTTATTATTACTGAAAAACTAGCTAAATATTTCAATAAAAAAGTAGGAGATACAATTACAATATTAGAAAATAATAATAAAACATATGATTTTAAAATATCAAATATTTGTGAAAACTATATTGGAGATTATATTTATATGACAAAAGATACATATATAAAGAGTATAGGTAAATATAGTATAAATGCACAATATATAAAGTTTAAAGATGTTAATAAAGAAAATGAGATAATGACTAGTATAAAGAGTAATAATTCTCATATTTTAAGTACTGTTTCAATTTCGAATGCTAAAAAGCAAGCAGAGATATTATTTAAATCATTAAATATTATTGTATATGTTTTAGTATTATTCTCAGGTGCTTTATCATTTGTTGTATTTTATAGTTTAGCTTATATTAATATAAGTGAAAGAAAAAGAGAAATCGCAACAATAAAAGTATTAGGTTTTTATAATAAAGAAGTAGATCATTATATAATGAGAGAGGAACTAACAATAACTATATTAGGAATTCTTGTGGGATTAGCTATAGGAACTATATATTCATATATGTTAATAGATTCAATAGAGATTAATACAATGAAATATATAAAAGATATTCATTTAGATAGTTACCTTCAGACCTTTGGATTTGTACTTTTATTTACTGCAATTGTTAGTGTTGGAGTACATTTTAAATTAAAGAAAATAGATTTAATAGAATCTTTAAAGAGTGTAGAATAATAAGAAAGGAAAATATATGAAAAAAGTATTATATATCATTATTCCAGTAGTATTACTTATTGTAATAGGAATAATACTTATTAATAAACATAAAGAATCATGCGTCCCTTTTTCAGGAGGTAGTTTTAAAATAGTATTTGTTACTAATTCAGATGATAATATAGGTGATATGAGAGTATGTATTGCGTGTTCCCCAGATTCTTATGATAAGTTACCAGAACCAACTAAAGAAGGATATAAATTTGAAGGTTGGTATTATGATAAAAGTTTTACTAAAAAAGTAAGCGGAAGTAGCTCTTTAGATGTTGAACCTATACAAGATAAGGATGTGTTTGGATGTATGAAAGGATATAAAGATATCTACTTATATGCTAAATGGGAATAAATTTATAGGAAATGTTATATAACATTTCTTTTTTTTGACAAAATATGATATAATTTTTAAAGGTGAATAAAATATGGATGTTAAAGAAATTAATAATAAGATAAAAGAGTTAGAATCAAAGATAGAAGTAATATGGAGGTTACTTTGACATTGATGGTAAAAAAGTCAAGGTAAAAGAATTAGAAAAAGAAACTTCAGATCCTAATTTTTGGAATAAACCAGAATCATCAGATATATTAAAAGAGATATCTGATAATAAAAAAGTAATTGATGAAGTAACACATCTTAAAGATGAATTAGATTCATATAAGTTACTACTTGAGTTAGATACTGAGTATTCCAATGATATTGAATATTCACTAAAAGAAATAGAAACAAAAATTGAAAAATTAGAATTAGAAACCAAATTATCTGGTAAATATGATAAGAATAACGCTATTTTAGAGTTACATTCAGGCGCAGGAGGAACAGAAGCTTGTGATTGGGTTTCAATGCTTCTTAGAATGTATGAAAGATGGTGTGAAAGAAATAACTACAAATATGAAGTGATTGATGAATTACCTGGAGAAGAAGCAGGTATTAAAAAAGTATCAATACTAGTTAAAGGACTAAATGCATATGGATATCTAAAATGTGAAAGAGGAGTACATAGATTAGTTAGGATTTCACCATTTGATTCAAATAAAAGAAGACATACTTCATTCGCATCTGTAGAAGTTACTCCAGAAGTAAATGATAATATAAACATAGAAATAAAAGATGAAGATCTAAGAATAGATGTTTATAGGAGTACAGGTGCAGGAGGACAAGGAGTTAATACAACAGATTCAGCAGTTAGAATTACACATTTACCAACAGGAATTGTTGTAACCTGTCAAAATGAAAGAAGTCAATTAAAGAATAAAGAACTTGCTATGAAAGTATTAAAAGCAAAATTAATTCAATTAGAAGAACAAAAGAAACAAGAAGAAAAAGATAAGCAATTAGGAACTCAAAGTGATATTAATTTTGGTTCTCAAATAAGAAGTTATGTAATGCATCCATATTCTATGGTAAAAGATCACAGAACCAATTATGAAAAGGGCGATGTTAATAAAGTAATGGATGGTTATATTGATGATTTTATAGAAGAATATTTAAGAAAGGGTGTTGAATAATGTTGTTTTTTAAGAAAAAGATTAATACAGAGAGTGTATTAAGTACTATCGAGAATAAAGATTTACTAAAAAGATATGTAATGTTAATTGTTGGATTATTAATCTATTCAATAGCGTATAATGCATTTTTTGTGAAGAATAATTTAATATATGGAGGTTCTGGAAGTATTGCGACAATACTAAAAGATTATATATCTCCACCAGTAACAATCGCATTTATATCAATCGCTGCATTATTACTAAGTTATATATTTTTAGGAACAAAAGCAGCTTCTGATACATTAGTAGGTTCATTATTATTTCCTTTATTTGTAACATTAACATCAGGAGTAGAATTACCAATACCAAAGGATGATATGATGCTTGTTGCGATATGTGGTGCGGTACTTCTTGGTCTTGCAAACGGAATAATGGGAAGAAGTGGACTAGGTTCTGGAGGAATAGATTCAATAGTTCATATTCTAGAAAAGAAATTACATATATCATCTGGGAAATCATTTTTGTTTGTTAATGCAACAATAGTAATAGTTGGTGGATATAGATTTGGTTGGAGAGTATTACTATATGCATTAATAATACTTTATATTATAAGCATAGTTCAAGATAAAGTAGTAATGTCTATATCAATGAATAAAACATTCTTTATAGTAACAAATAAAGTAGATGAAGTTAAAGACTATATAATGACTAATCTATCTAGAGGAGTAACTGTATTAGATGCTAAAGGAGGATTTTCTGAACATGATCAAGAAGTAATTATGGCAGTTATCCCAACAACAGAATACTTTAAAGCGAAAGAAGGAATCTTAGAGATAGATCCAAAAGCATTCTTTACGATTACAGATTCATATCAGGTATATGGACAAGATTCACATAGAAAAAAGAAAGGAAGTGTATAATTAATGGAATTTATTAAAATGGAAAATGTAGAAAAAGTATATAAAACAGGTGTTACTGCAGTATATGGCTTGAATCTACAAATAAAAAAAGGAGATTTTGCTTTCATAATAGGAGCATCTGGATCAGGAAAATCAACATTAATAAAGATGCTTTATAGAGAAGAAAAACCAACAAAAGGAACTATCATGATTGGTGGAGTAAATGTTGGAAAATTAAGAAATAGAAAAGTGTATAAATTAAGAAGAAAACTAGGAATAGTATTCCAAGACTTCAAGTTATTACCAAGATTAACAGTATTTGAAAATGTTGCTTTTGCTTTAGAAATGTATGGATATCCAAAATATGAAATAAGACAAAAAACATTAAAAGCATTAGAATTAGTAGGATTAAAAGAAAAAGTAAAGAATTATCCACATGAATTATCAGGAGGAGAACAACAAAGAGTATCAATCGCAAGAGCAATAGTTAATTCACCAAAATTATTAATATGTGATGAACCTACTGGTAACTTAGATCCAGATACATCATTAGAAATTATGAAAGTACTAGAAGTTATTAATAATCTAGGAACTACAATAATAGTTGTTACACATGATAGAGATATAGTAAATAAAATGAAGAAGAGAGTTATCCTTTTAGATAAAGGAAAACTTAAAAAAGACTATGAGAAAGGAACTTACGATAAGAATGAGAAACTGTAGAATATTAGCTAGAAATATCAGGGATGGTTTTAAAAATGTATTTAGAAATTTAAGTCTATCATTTGCATCTATATCATGTATAACTGTAACATTAATAATAGTAGCAGCAGCAATAGTAGGATCATGGAATGTTGAAAACTTCACAAACTTAATAAGAGATGATTTTACTATAGTAGCGTTTGTTAATAATCAAGCAACAGATGAAGATATAAATAAAATAAAATTAGAATTAGAAAAAATTAAAAACATAGAATCAATAGATTTTATATCTAAAAAAGATATAATGGTTGATATGAAAAAAAGTAGTGATACTTTTGATAGTGTTATGTCATCATGGGGAGAATCAGAAAATCCATTAGATGATACATATCAAATAAGAGTAAAAAATGAAGAAAAGATTAGTAAGACAGCTGATAAGATTAAAAAGATAGATAAAATTGATAAAGTATCTTATGGTGAAGGTATGGTTGATTCAATGATATCTATATTTAAGATTATTAAGAATATTTTAATAGTAATAGTAATTGGTTTAATAATAGTAACTGCATTCTTAATAATTAATACTATTAAAATAACTATCTTTAGTAGACAAGAAGAAATAGAAATTAAAAGATTAGTAGGAGCATCTAACTTCTCAATTAAACAACCATTTGTTATTGAAGGATTAATAATTGGTATATTAGGTTCAATTATCCCAATAGTTGGTACTATATATGGATATTCATATCTATATCAAAAAACTGGTGGAAAGATTTTCTCTCAATTTATTAAATTAGTAAAACCTTTCCCATTCGCAATATATGTTTCACTTATTTTGTTGGCAATAGGTGTATTAGTTGGTATGTATGGTAGTAGTAAAGCTGTAAGGAAGTACTTAAAGATATAATGAAGAAAATAATAGTAATATTATTAATAGTATTTTTACTAATACCAATAAATGCCAATGCCAAAACTCTAAGAGAGTTTAAAAATGAGTTGCAAGCAGCGCAAGAAGCACTAGATAATAATCAATCACAAATACATGCGACACAAGAAGAAATAGATGCCGCTAATGTTAGAGTAGATGAAATACATACTGAAATGGCAGACATAGATACAGAGATGATTGATATTAATAAAAAAATAGCTCAATTAAATGAAAAAATACTAGCAAAAGATAAAGAAATAAAAGATATAATGAAATATTATCAATTCTCTAATGGAGAATCTGCATATCTAGAATATTTATTTGAAGCTAGTTCAATAACAGATTTTATTTATAGAATGGCAGTAACAGAACAATTATCAAAATACAATGATGATTTAATCAAAGAAATGCATTCTATGATAGAAGAGAATAATAGGAATATAAAAGAATTACAAGATAAGGAAGCAGAATTAAAAGTATTACAAAAAGAGCTAGGTGAAAAACTAGTTATATTAGGTAGTCAAATGGATTCTTTATCAGATGATGCAGTTGCATTAGAAGATGAACTTGCAGCAGCAAGAGCAACTGTTGAACAATATGAAAGTTTAGGTTGTGCAGATGATGATGATGTATCAGAGTGTGCAAAGGATTTATTACCTGCAGGTACTAGATTCTGGAGACCAATGAATTTAGGATATTTAACTGCGCCATATGGTTATAGTTCTATATATGGATCTAGTTGGCATAGTGGAATGGATATGTCTACGTACCATTGGGATGGTGGAAATATATATGCTATTGCAGATGGTAGAGTTGCATTTGCTGATTACAATGGAACTATGGGTAATGTAGTAATGATTCACCATAATATTAATGGTAATACTTATACATCCATTTATATGCATTTAAATGCTATATATGTTAGTTCTGGAGAATTAGTAACGAAAGATTCAATAGTAGGTCAAATGGGTGAAACAGGTGCAGCATATGGAGCGCATCTACATTTAAGTTTAATAACATGTTTAATATATGATGGATACTGTTTCAATTATAGAAACTATACAGTTAATCCAAATGATTATATTAACTTCCCTTCATCATTATATGCTGATTGGAATGATAGAACTACTTATTATCAATAGAAATTGTGATTAATTAATCACAATTTTTTTCTTTTTTAAAAGAATATTTATAATCTATATGATATAATACTTTGTAGGTGTGTTTATGAAAAAAATTAGATAAAAATACACCCAGTTATATATTTATGATTAGTTTTGTGGTATAATCTTATAGTACTAGGAGAAATGTATGAAAAGAATAAAAAAGATAGTATTAATTCTAATTATTATATTACTTAGTGGTTGTTCAGTAGAATACAATTTAACAATAAATGAAGATTCTTCTGTTAATGAAAAAGTAGTCGCAAAAGAGAATACTAACAGAATGAAAATAAATACAGGTTTATCAGAAGATCAATCAGTTAATTATTTATATAAAATGTTTGATAGAACAGGTTTAAATACTCAGATATCGACAATAAATAAAGATGGTATGACTATATCTACTGTAACTGGTAGTTATAGTTCATTAGATAAATACTCTAAAAATTTTACTTCTGATTTATTTAAAGAAGCAGATGTTAAAAAAGAAGGAAATATTATTACTTTAACATTTGATCAATCAATGAAGTTATCATCTGATTCTTCTAGAGGTTTAGTATATGACGATGTAGTAGTTAATATTACTGTTCCATTTAAAGTAATAGAACATAATGCTGATACATATAAAAGAAATACTTATATTTGGAAAATAGGAAAAGATCAAAAACTAAAACAAATAAAAATAAAATATGATAAATCAGATTTAATAAGCGCAAAAGAAGTAAAACTAGGCAATTTTAAGTTTAATATTAGATATTCATACATGGTGATAGGAGCATTCTTACTTGTAGTAGGAATAATAGTATTAATAGTATATATAAATAATAAAAAGAATAATAAGATATAGGAGGTATATATGAGTTTCAGTACAATATTATCACTAATAAAGAAATTAGTAGATGTATGCTTTGTTTGGGTCATACTATATTATGTTTTAAAGAATATAAGAAAAAATGTTAAATTATCAATGTTAATAAAAGGAATAATAGTAGTAGTTATTATTAAACTAATTGGAGATTATTTTGGATTAGTAACTATAGGATTAATATTTGAATATGTAATTACATGGGGTCCTCTTGCGGTTATTATTATATTCCAACCAGAAATAAGAAACGCATTAGAACAATTAGGTAAGACTAAGTTTCTAGGAAGACATAAAACATTAACAGTAACAGAAAGAGAAAGATTAGTGTCAGAATTAGGAATTGCACTTGATTATTTAAGAAAGAATAGAATAGGTGCAATAATAGTATTTGAAAGAGATACTAGTTTAGCTAATTATATAGAAAAAGCAAAGAAGATTTATGCAGAATTATCTAATGAATTATTATGTGCAATATTCTTCCCAGATAATCCCCTTCATGATGGAGGAGTAATTATCCAAGGAGATAAGATTACATGTGCAGGAGCTGTGTTCCCAACTACAGTAGATATGAAATTTAGTAAGAGATTAGGAACAAGACATAGAGCAGCAATAGGTATAAGTGAAGAAAGTGATGCAATAGCTATAGTAGTTTCAGAAGAGACAGGAAGAGTTTCAGTAGCTATTGGTGGAAAACTAAACTATAATTTATCAGTAGATGAAGTAAAATTAATGATTCTAGATGAGTTAATGCCAAAATCTGAAACATTTATTGTAGAAAATGATGAAGAGGAGGATGAAGTAGATGAAATTAATTAAGAAAATTGCTAACTTTTTTGATAAAAAAGTAATTCTCCCACTAACAAAATTATTTGTTAATTTAGGAAAAGCAATAAAGAAATTATATACACCATTAGAATCAATTGCTAAAACAAAGAGTAGTACTATTATTCTTTCATTAATATTTGCAGTTATTATATTCTATGTAGTAGATACAAGAGCAACAACATTATTAGAAACAAATGCAAAAGTATTATATAATCAACCTGTTAATGCAGCATATAATGATGAAGAATATGTAATAGAAGGATTACCTGAAACAGTAGATATTACAATGATAGGTACCAAAGCAAATTTATATCTTGCTAAACAATTACCTACACAAGCAGTAACAGTAGATTTAAGTGATTTAAAAGTAGGAGTACACCAAGTAGAGTTAAAATATAAACAATCAATCACAGCAGTAGAGTATAAACTAGATCCTTCAACAGTAACAGTTGTAGTAAGTCCAAAACAATCTTTAACAAAAGCAATATCTGAAGAAATAATTAATTTAGATAGCTTAGATTCTAAGTTAGCTGTTGAATCTGTAGTCTTAGATAAAGATGAAATAATAGTAAAAGGAACAGAAGAAAAAATAAAAGAAGTTGCGACTATAAAGGCGCTAGTTAATATTGAAAACTTATCCGAACCAAAAGTAGGTGCAAATAAATTAAAGAAAGTACCAGTAATCGCGTATGATAAAGATGGTAATATATTAAATGTTGAATTAGTTCCAAATGAGTTAAACGCAACAATTAATATTGAATCTCCAAGTAAGGAAGTACCTGTTGAAATTAAACCAACTGGAATAGACAAAATAGTATTTGGTAAAGCAATAGAATCAATCACATCAAGTGTTAGTAAGGTTACTATGTATGGAACTAATGAGGCATTAGATTCAATAAATAAAATAACAGTACCTGTTGATGTATCTGATTTAAAGGGTAATAAAACAATTACTAAGACTATTAAAAAACCAAAAGGTATTAGAGATTTATCAGTTAAGACTGCAACTATTGAAATAAAAATTGGTGATGAAGCAACAACTGAAGTATCTGGAGTTAAACTAAGTTATAAAAACTTAAATAGTAATTATGTTGTACAAGTATCTCAAGATAGTACAACTGAAATACCTGTTATATTAAAAGGTGTTGATTCTGTAATTAAAGAGATAAGCGCAACAGATATAGAAGCATATGTTGACTTGAATGGTTTAGAACCAGGAGAACATGAAGTAAAAGTAAGTGTAACTGGATCAGATAATAAAGTTATATATAAACCAAAAGTAACAGATGTCAAAGTATTAATAATAGAGAAATAGATTTAATCTATTTCTTTTTTTTGAATAAAAAAAATTCCAATATATGGAATTCTAATTATTTATTTTCAGTTTTATTTTTCTTTTTACAATACTTTTTATTTACTACTTTTACTTTTTTACCTATTCTTGTTTCAAATCTTTTTCTAACTCCATCAGGTAAGTTTGCTTTAATAACTCTCATTATATCCCTCCGTCTGCAATATAATTATATACTCTTTAAATAATAATATCAAGTATAAAATACAAATAATGTAAAGCATCTACATGTTTTGTTGACACTTTATCTATATAATAATAGAATTAGATTAGAGGGTGATATGAATGGATATATTAGACGGTAAAATGACTGAGGAAGTATATAATAGTTTGATTGAAAAAATAGATAATTTAAAAAGGGGAATTGAAAATCAAAAAGCAACTATTCTTAATAATAATGCAGAACTAAGAAATAGTAATGTATCAACTAGTTCATATGAACCATTAATAAGTGATATGTCTAAATACGATTTTAACGAATCGATGAGATTTGAACAATTGGTGGATCTTTTTCGTGAATTAAAAGAAATTGCGTTAAGACAAAAAGAAATTATAGAAAATCAAGAAAAAGATATGGAATTGATTAAAGATGGAGCAAATAATATAGAAACTAAACCAATATCAGAAGATAAAAAATCAAAAGGTGATGGACTTTTAAGTACAGATGGTATTTTTAATAAAGAATCAGAAGAAATAGAATCATTAGAACCAGAAGAGAGTTTATCAAGTGGATTAAACAATATATTTTAGGCTATATAGTATACAAACTATATAGTTTTTTTAATATAAATATTGACTTTATTAAATAAATTTAGTAGAATTATGACTGGTACATTTAAAAACCCCACAGAAGAAATTAACCATGGGAAAGTTGATTTCATAAAGAAAGGGAGAAAAACAATGAATACATTTATGGCTAAAAAGTCAGATGTTAAGCGTGAATGGTTCGTAATTGATGCTGAAGGCAAGAGTTTAGGTCGTGTAGCATCAAAAGCTGCTACTATTTTACGTGGAAAACACAAAGCAATTTATACACCTCATGTAGATTGTGGAGATTATGTTATCATAATTAATGCAGATAAGGTTAATTTAACTGGAAACAAACTTGATGATAAGATGTATTATAATCATAGTGGATATCCAGGAGGATTAAGAGAAAGAACTGCAAGAGTAATGAGAGAAAGTTATCCAGAAGAAATGCTTGAAAGAGCTGTTAAAGGAATGCTTCCAAAAGGAAGATTAGGAAGAGCTATGGGAAAGAAACTATTTGTATATAGAGGTTCTGAACATAAACATCAAGCTCAACAACCTAAGGAATTAAAGTTTTAAGGAGGACGTGTTGAATGGCAAATAAAGTTTATCAAGGTACTGGACATCGTAAATCTTCTATTGCTAAAGTAACAATGGTTTCTGGTAAAGGAAAAATTGTTGTTAATGGAAGAGATGTTAATGAATATTTCCCATTTCCAACATTGGTTATGGATTTAAAACAACCTTTAACTTTCACTAATACTGAAGATAAATTTGATATCGAAGTATCAGTAAAAGGAGGAGGATTCTCTGGACAAGCAGGAGCTACTCGTTTAGGAATAACTAAAGCATTACTTGAATATGATAAAAATACTGATCCTACATCAGATTCTTCTTTCAGAAAAATTCTAAAGGCTAAAGGTATGATTACTAGAGATTCTAGAATTAAAGAAAGAAAGAAACCAGGATTAAAGAAAGCAAGAAAAGCACCACAATTTAGTAAGAGATAGAAAATTGTATCAAAAGTCAGTTTATACTGGCTTTTTTCTTTATTTATATTATAATTTTACTAGGAGGATATTATGGCAAGTACAAAGGAATATAGAGATTATATATTAGAACAATTAGAATTATTAGATGATATAACATATAAACCAATGATGGGAGAATATTTAATATACTATAAAGATATATTAGTTGGTGGGATATATGATGATAGATTCCTTATAAAAGTAGTAGACGGTAACAAGAAATTTAATATGGAAGAATCAATACCATATAAAGGTGCTAAACCTATGTATTTAGTAGATGATATTGAAAACAAAGAACTATTATGCGAATTAATCAAAGATACTTATAAATGTTTAGTAAAGTAAAAATGTAAAGCATATATAAAAACTTGATTTAATAATTATAATATGATATATTGTATACAAGTGAAGGGAACTTCATAAAATAAAAAAGAGGAACATTTAATTTCAGCAAGTGAATGTCATCCTCATTTTAGGGTTTTGACACTCAGCAATGTGATATGAACCCCGTTTCTTGGACATAGGAAACGAGGTTTTTATATGTCAAAA
>CAZJSD010000003.1:11221-61508 GCA_964548815.1 uncultured Muribaculaceae bacterium | reverse complement strand
ATACACATTTTGGGTCGTAATGCACTTAATTGTGCACTTTAGTTTGATTTAACGTAAAAATGTCTTATTCTGAGTAAATTCCATGCAGCTTTTCAATATCAGTATCTGTTAATGAATCTATTTTCCAGTTATCATCTTCTTTTGTTAGTGAAAACTCTATTGTATATGTAGTCATATCTGATACATTTTCTAATAGTCCTAACTTATATTCTAAGAATTTTGTATTATCTATAGAATTTGTTATTGAATTATCTTTTTTATCTTCATTAAGATTATCTTCTTTCTTTGTTTCATCTGATGATTTAGATTTAAATTCATCTTCATGTTCAGTCAAATAATTATTGGCCTTTGTTATAGCGCTAGCGTAATCATATACTGTAATATCAGCGCTAACTATTGCGGTATTTCCATCTATTACTTCATCAGTTATTTTGTATTCCATATTCTTATATTGATTAAGCATTAATGTTTTATATCTTTCTTTATATTCACCAGTGTATTCTGATGATATAGTTTCATCTAAGTCATCTAATACTTCTGAATCTTGATTTTTATATTTATCTAAAAATGCTTTTACTTTTTCTTTTGGACCATTATCCATACCCATAGTGCACGCACTTAAAACAAATACTGATAAAGTTATTACTAATACTAATACAATTTTTTTCATATTTCCTCCTTATTTATAAAATGGTTTATAAATAAGAAAATATACAAAAAAAGAAAGAAAATTATTTTTTCTTTCTTTGTATTAATAGTAACGCTCCTATAATGATAACAATTGAACCAATTATTAATGCATATTTTATTCTAGTTTGTCCTGTATCAATATTAATTATTAATTCTGCTTGTGCTTGTCCAGGTTGATCAGATACTTTTTTATTGGTCAATACTAGTAATCCATAAGCATTACCACTATCATCTATTGTTACTTCTGCGGTATCAGTTACTGATTGAAGTGCATAACCATCAGGTGCTTTTGTTTCTACTATTCTATATTGGCTACCTGGTTTCATGTCAATAAATGTTGCGATACCATTTGCAAGAGTAAATACTCTTTTACCATTATCATCTTCTTTAAATATTTGTGACTTTGGATTATATGTTCCATCGTTTGTTTCTTGAACTAATTTTAAATCTACATATCTAGCTTTATTATTATCATATCTTTGTAGTTTAAATTGTCCTCCACCGAGATAATTTCCATCTTCATCAGTTTTATAAAAACTAAATGTATCTTTATCTGCAGATAAACTAATAGTATTAATTACTACATTACCATTAACCGTCGCACCTTTTTTAGTAACATCTATTACAACTTTAATAAATGAAGCGCTTGAATCACTGTTAGATTTAAAATAGTATGTTCCAACAGGTAAATCGTATATACATATTAATCCACTTGAATTAGTTCTAAAATCTGTTGTCCCTTCAGAAGATGATTGATCTTCTACATAATTATATACACCTTCTTGATCTAAACTAGCTTTTATTAATGTTGTTTTATCAGATGCATATAAACTATATGACATATCAGGTAATGGTGATGCATTTTTAACACTCATTATTTTTACTAATGTTCTATAATTTTTTACTATAATAGAAGAATTAACCGCTGATACATATTCCTTTTGTATATCATCATATACAAGTAATTCTCCATTATCAGTTATTTCTATTTGAGTAGTTCTTTGATCATCTTTACTTGATAGTCTATAAGGAAGTAATGAATTAGTTTCAACTATTGAATATCTTCCTTTCGGTAACATCGCAATTGCATAAGTTCCTGAATCATTTAATACAATATCCTTACTTCCGTGTTGATTATATACAAACATTCCGTTATTATAAGTAAATTTTTTGGCATTACCATTATTATCTCTTATTTCAAATGTTGTGCCTTTTATAATATCATTATTTTCATTGGTCTTTATTATCTTAAAGTTCTTTTCTAAAGATGTTATTGTTAATACTAGAGTTTCATTTTCTTTTGTTACTACTATTCTACCATTTGCACATGTTGTATTACCACTTTGATCAACACCTTTGTTAGTACAATCTCTAACTATATTATTAGATGTATCAATTATAATATTAAAATCTGATATTTTTTCATATCCTTTTGGTACTGATACTTCTGATACTATGAATTCACCGCTCTTAGTAATATCTTTACTATCCTTAGAGTTTGCTGTTACATTAAATGAATAACTAGTTGTTGTTCTATGAGTAAATTTAAATACTGATCCATCAACACTCTCTTTATTCAAATTAACACTTTTAATCTTTAAACTAGTAGTTTTTGTTGTAACATTAAATGATCTAGTATATACTTTTCTAGCACTACCATATATTATATTTGTATAATTATCTGGTGTTTTAAAATAATAAAAATCATTATTAGTCCCACCACCAACTGCATATGAACAAGTAATCTTTGCTTCATCTACTAAATTATTAGATGTTATAACCGCAGTAGTTCCACTTGTTGATACTTTTACACTTGAAATAGATGAAGTACAACTAGTATACTTACCTAATCCATTTACTGTAGTAGTATACTTTTTATTTGTACCATCCCATGATAACGAATAAACATCTGTATTAAACGCTGTTGAACTTTCTGGGTCTGTAACTGCTTTTACAGAATTAATTATTTTTTTATAATAATAGTATAAAGTACCATTCTCATTAGTCTCTCCGCCATTAGGATATACTAATTGATTATAAAAACTATTTCTATAATTTGAAGTAGATTCACTAATAGCATTTGGAGGAATAGAAGTAAAGTCTGTTCTTCCACCTTCCATTACTTCCCATACTAATATCTGCATTGCCATCATAGATAATGTAGAATCCTTACTAGATGTTATTTTGCTTACTTTTTGAGTATTAGTTGTATCAAATTGATAACCATTTGTTATTAAATCTTCTAATAATTTTCTTTGTTCATTGGATAGGTTATTTGAATTGTTTTCAAGAGTACTAAATGTTTCTATTTTGTTTAATTCTAAAGTATTATTTATAGTCTTACCTATATTTGAACTATGACCTATAAAATAATTACTTCCTTCAGTTGCTGAATGGAAATAGAATTCTCCATCATTTGTTACACTTGAAGCATTACTAGAACCTACATAAAACTTTTGTACTTCGTTAGATTTAGGCCAAACCTTAATATAATTATTTTTTAATAAAGTATCTCTAGTTACTTTACTACCTGTATAAGTATAAGCTTTTACAGAGAAAGGAAATAGTAATAAAACTAATAAACATAATATAATCTTCTTTTTCATATTATCACCTATTCCCCTTCTCCACTATTTGATGTATTAAAATCAAATTCTGGTACTTCATCACCCATTAATACTAGATTTTCTAATGAAACAAAGTTGATATAGTTACCACCTGTTTTTATATCAAAATCTAATACTAAACTAAATGTATATTTTTCATTTGGAACAAGTAATTTACCAGATAAACCAGTATAATATAATGCCCCTCCTGATAAAACCCAATCTTGATTTTCTTTTAAATTAGAATTAAATGTCATTCCTTGTGGCATAATATCTTGTATTAAACCTACATATCCTGGGAAATATTTTGTATTTTCTACAACAAAATCATATGTTACTCTAGCTGTTTTATTATTAGTATTCTTTAGAGTAATAGATACTTTAGTTGCTTTATCATAATCATATGAATTTGTTCCTGTAGAACTTGTAATTGTTACATTTTTAATATAATTTTTTACATCTACAACAAATTCTTTTTTGATAGATAAACCTAGATTTAAACTACTATAAGATGAATTATATAATGCATCAAATGTTACTACATTAGAAATTGCTATATTACCACCAACATACGCTCTTGCTTTTGAATTAATTGAAGAAGCTGGTGTTCCATCTGGATTAGTCGCATCTCTCTTAGTAACAGTATATTTCTTACCATCATAAGTGAATTTAGCATAATATCTACCTTCTGATAGTCCAATAAATTGGTATCTACCAGTTGAATCAGTAGTAGTATCACTTATCCACTCTTCTCCATCTTTTCCAACAAATGTACTTGGATCATTTGGATCAAAATCTACTAAATCATCACTAATTCTATATAATGATACAGGTATATTCTCTAATTTTGATTCTTCATCATTAAATAATCCATCATAATCATAATCTTCCCATACAAAACCAGATATAGATCTATTATAAACAGAAACCTTATCTCTTGATGAAGGATAACTTTCTCTATCTGTTGAAGTACCTGTGATCATATAGAATTGATTATAATAAATATCACCTATATTTGAACCTACTGGAGTTACTTCAATAGTAATTCCATTTTCTCCTGCAAAATAATCATTATTTGCGAATGCACTTTCTTTTACTATCTTTATTGCTTTTACCTCAGATATTTCTTCTGTAGGATTTGCCCATTCAATCCATGAATTAACTGCTGTTAATTCTGGATGTATTTCATTATCTATTATATTAGAACTTGTACCACTAGTATTGTAATAAGCTTTATAACCAGTTGGTAAACTTTCTTTTAATTTTACTTTAAAATCAGTTGCTTCAAATTTTGATTGTAAATCCTCATAAGCTGAATCACCTTTATATGGTAATACATAATACATACCTACATTATTAATAGCATTTCCTGAGTTATTATAAGCTTGCATTTGATATTCATACGAACTATTCTTTTCCATATATCTTTTATTTAATGCACCTTGTGTTGTTACTGCAGCATTATTATTGGCAGTTACTTCTACTGAACTAGATCTATCTCTTACTGGTTCAATAGTTTCATAATTAACTGTTACAACTGTACTATCAGGATTAATCTTATTAGTTACTGTCTCATAATTAACAACAGCATAACCAAAGAATTTATATACATTTGGAGTATTTAATTTAATGTTTGTATATATTTTTAACTTAGGAATAACATTATTAAAATCATCTCTAAGATTCATTTCATACGTATACTTAATATAGCTATCGGCGTTTGTATCAAGTGGATTTCTAATATCAGGGAAAGTAAATTGATCAGTTATAATTGGATTAATATCTACTGTTCTTTCACCTGCTTCTCCGCCTTGGGCATGAGTAACAATTGCTTCAGAACTTGTATGAACTAAATATGAAGGTAAATATAAATCTACTGTTAATTTACTTAAACTAGATGTATTATCACTAACATATCCACTAGTATCAATATTCCATTCAATAGGATAATAGTAGAATGAAGGCTTATCTTTGCCATTATATGTTGTTTTTATAGTAGGATTTGTTGTTCTTGCAGCTGACACTATAATAGTATTTCCTGAAATAGCACATGCTACACTACCACAAATATTACTATGAGGAGTTATTATTGCTTTGTTATCAAAATCATAATTTGTTTTAATATAGTTATTTGCGTTTTTAATCAAATCAGTACCATCAATATTCGCAACTGAAGATAAATAATGTATACTAGGTGAAGTCTCACCTGTTCCAATAAATCCTCCAATAGCAGATGACACTATTTGATGAGTAGTATTTATCAATGAAGATGAATTATATATAACACCTTTTAATTTTATTCTTCCTCTACTATTCTTAATCATCATAGTATCGTTAGATCTAAATGTTACTTTTACAAGTAATGGTCCTTTTGATTCTTCATATGATAAATCATTATATGGTCTTAATGCATTTGCTTTCGCACTTATGCATGGTCCACCATATAAATTCATTATTGTTTCTTTGCTGGATATATCTGATGGACATCCAGCTTCATTAGTTGGTTCAAAATAATCTGTTGTCCATTCACCATAATAGAAAGTAATATCACCATTATCTATATTAGGAATAATATGGTCACTACCAGATGTTAAATAAGCATCTATAGATTTATTGCCCTCTGTTCCATCCTCAAAATTAATTAAATTAATCGCGTCATTATCAATTTTTACATAATTAGTTAGAGAATCTAAATTGTCTCCTCCAGTAGTTGCGTATTCCATATTTTGTATTATTTCAAAATCTTCACCATAATTAATAATATTTTTACCATTTATATCATTAGTATGTGAATCTACAATATTAATAGTAGAAGTATATGCTCCTATATATCTTTCTTGATTATCAACAATAATAATTACATTTGAATTAACTGTTGAACTAATACTAGTTTCAATATCACCTACTATTGAACTATCTATTCTTTGCGAATATAATTGTAATTCTCCAGTAGAGAATGCATAATATGAATCTCCATCTAATGGAACTGAGTAGTTATAAATATTACTAACTTGAATTGTAATACTTCCATTTTCAGTACTTTGTATACTTGAACTACCATTTTTAGCATTTTCTGAAATACTAACAGGAATTAGTTTTTCTTGACAACCATCACACATAGATAAATTATCTGTTATATCTTGATCAATTGAATCACTATAACTTCTTTGATAAGCACTATTATCTATAACAGATTCCCCAATTTTTGATACAGAATTAATTGTAAATTGTACTGTAGAAGGAATAGATTTACCCTTTATACCAGTACCATCTCCAGACTTTAATCCAACCATATAACCTATTGGTGTTGTAACTTGACCTTCACTCTTAGTAAGTGCGCCTTTAAATACATTAACTACATAGTCTTCTCTACTAGTTACTCTTGTTTCACATGTATTACTACTATTATTATTGCATATAGGAGTAAAATCACTAAATCCTGGTACTGTAATAGCGTCTTCAAAGCTACCTTTTTTATCTTCAGGCAAATCATTTATTGATATAGTACTTGAATCGGTTTTTTCTCTAATATATATTTTTGGATTAACCAAAGTATTTGTGGATGCATTAATATCATCTATGCTTATTGTTATAGTTTTAGTAGTCTCAGATACAGTTTCTTCTGTTTCAAATTCTGCATAACTATAATTACCAAATATATTTTGTAATGGCGCACCATTAACAAATCCCTCTACTTTTGTTGGAATTAATACATCGACAACAATTCTTCTATTATCAGACAAATTTGGTGTTTGATTTTCTTTAGGTGATAGATTATATGATACTTCATATATAATAGAATCATGAGTTCTTACGACACCATTAGATCCATTTGCATCATTACCACTTGTATCTGTTGAATCATTAAACATAGGAGTACCATCTTGAATATTAGTAATTGTTATATTACTTACTTTATATTTATCATCATCATCATTAATTGCGGAAGCAAAATAAAAACTAACAAATATACTTGTTACTAATAATATGAAAAATATAAAATACTTTTTATATTTATGAATAATATTTTTAATTAAGTTATTATTCTTCATATTGGCCTCCAATAGTCTACTATTCTATTCTATATATAATTAAAACATTTTTTATAAAAAAAAGCAATAAATTCTTATGAATTTATCACTTTTTAAGCCATTCTTTCTGGTGCTTTTATATTATTAAAAATATTTTTAATTTTATTCATCTTCTCAGTGTTATTATCTATTAGATTTATAAGCTTAGAATACATCTTTAATTCACTATCATTTTTCTCATTATATACCTCATAAAATATATATTTTAACTTATCAAATTCTTTATTTTCATACATTTCTTTAATAAGAGTTTTTAACTTATTCCTTGTATTTTTTTCATTTCTAGTAACAAAACTATTAATTCTTTTTTTCTCCTTTATTTTATAATTTATAATTGTATATTTTATATATTTAGAATAATCTAAAACTTCATTTTCTTCATCTATACTTAAATAACTCTTTTTAACACTTTCTCCTTTTTCATTAAATAAAACCGCAACTGCTTTATCATTAGTAGTAAAAATACATGAATACTTGTTTATCTTAACATTAGATTTGCCATATAATTCGGTGTTATTTAATATTAAATTAAGGAACTTCTTTTCCACAAGAAAAGTAGAAATAATAAAATCATTAATCACTTCATCTTCTACTTTAAAAACAGGTATTTTTAAATAGACTTCAACATTATCTTCATTTTCCCATTCATAAAAATTGTATAGATTACTATTAAAATTTAATGTAATATCATAAATATAATTCATTTTTCCCTCCTAATAGAATAATAAACATTAGTATTATACCTATAAATATATTTAAACATTCTATCCTTCTAATAATAAAATTAACATAATCAGAAAAATTATACCCTATTGTTAATAAATTTAAATATATAACAATATATGAAAGACTTATTACTGTAAGACCAAAACCAAATAGAAAAATAAATGTTTTAAATACCATATAACCACCTATAATATTTTATTAATTAATTTAAAAAATATTTATATAATTAACTAGGAGGTAAAAATGACTATATATAAATATATTATTTTATCTATTATTCAAGGTATTACTGAACCATTACCTATTTCATCAAGTGGTCATATAAAAATACTAGAAACTATTTTTAACAATTCTTTTATACAAGATTTAGACTTTGAAATAATAGTTAATTTTGGTTCTTTAATCGCAATATTATTTTTGTATAGAAAGAAAATATATGAAATTACTATTGATTTCTTTAGATATATTAAAAATAAAGATTACAAGTATAAAACTAATTATGACTATGTGATTAAGATAATCATAGGAACAATACCTGTATTAATATTTGGGTTATTTATAAAAGATATATTAGAGAAATATTCAAATATAAAAATAATAGGTATTTCATTAGTAATAACATCTTTTTTTCTATATATTATAAAGGATAAAATAGGGTATAAAGATAAAGAAAAGATTACTTATTTAGATGCTTTAAAAATAGGTTTTTATCAAGTTTTTGCGCTTATACCAGGTATAAGTAGAAGTGGATCTACCATAACAGGTTCTTTAATTAATAATCTAACAAGAGAGACCGCTCTTGATTATTCTTTTATGTTATATATACCTGTCAGTATTGGAAGCACTATAATTGGGATTAAAGATATAAATATTAGTAATCTATTATGGCCATATTCCATTTATATATTAATATCATCTATTGTAACTTATTATTCTGCCAAATTATTTATAGATATTATGAAAAAGGGAAAACTTATCTACTTTGTTATTTATTGTTTAGTAACAGGATTATTGGTATTCTTTTTATTATAAAAGACAATCTTAATTAGATTGTCCGTTTTCTATTTCTAATATATCTACACTATTAATACTATCAAATCTTTTTGTTATCTTATCAGTTGTAGTATGTATATCTTGAACATCCCTGCTTACAGTTTCAATAGATCTCGATAATTTATCCCATCTATCTTTATATCTTCCAAATTCAACAGATAACTTTGTTAATTCTTCTTGTATTATCTTAGCGTATTTATCTCTTTCTTGATTCTTTATTATTACTTCTATTGTTGTAAGTGTACTCATAAGTGTTGTAGGGCTTGTGATCCATACTCTTTTCTTATAAGCATATTCTATTATATCTTCATGATATGCATTTATCTCTGCGAATATAGCTTCTGCTGGTAAAAACATAATTGCTTGATCAGATGTTTGTCCCGCAATGATATATTTATCAGATATAGCATCAATATGCTTTTTTACATCACTTTTAAATAGTTTTGAAGCAGCTTCTCTATCTAATTTACTTCTATTTTTATCTACCATTATCCTATAATTCTCAAGTGGGAACTTAGAATCTATTGCAACTACGCCAAGTGGTTCAGGTGCAAATACTACTGCATCCGCAATAACCCCTGTTTCAAATGGATATTGTAGCCTATAAATATTATCATTCTTTTCTCCAAAGACAGAAGATAATATATGATTAAGATTAACTTCACCAAAAATACCTCTACTCTTTTTATCAGTTAATATTCCTTGAAGAGAAACAATATCAGTACTTAAACTATCAATCTTCTTTTGTGCTTCATCAATTTTTGCTAGTTTTTCTAACACATTATTAAATGTCTTATTAGTCTTTTCAAAGTTTTCATCTAATCTTTCATTTACTTTTTCATTAATTAGATTTAACCTATAATCTATTCTTTCACTTTGCTTATTAAAATCATCATTTAAATTTCTAGTAATATCTGTCTTAAAATCACCTAATTCTTTAGTAAGACTAGTTTCTAAATTACCAAGTCTTTCAGTTATCTTACCTTCATTAATATTTTTAAATAATGATATTGTTACTAATATTAAAATTACTACTAATATTCCTATAATTATATAATCCATAAACTACTCCTTTATAAACTTATTAACAACTTTGCCAGCTAAAAATGCCATTAAAACCATAAAGACTATTTTAGCTAAAACAGAGACATCAGTTAAACATTCTCTTAAGTTTTTACCAATATATACCCAGAAATATATCATTGGTATCTTTCCTATTAATAAGGCTGCTATAAACTTTTTAGGAGGCATACTTGATAAACCTGCCGCTATATTAATTGGAAATGCAGGAGTAAATGGTATCGCAAATAGTATTACTAAATTTGAAAATGATATTTTATTAATAGTTTTTCTAATACTTTTTACTTGTTCATTATTTTTAAACTTTTTAGTTATATAATCACTAAACTTTCTAGACAAAAAAAATGCACATATACAACCACATATTGTACCTAACCATGAAATAATAAACGCTACTACACTACCAAATGTAACAACATTTAACGCTACAAATACAGATAATGGTAATATAGGTAATATAGATTCTATAAACACGATAAAAAAACCAAATAATGGTCCTAAATCACCTATAACATTTGAACAAAAATCTACTATATTAGTAACAAATTCTGCCATCTATTACTCCTCCTATTTTATATTATACTATTTTTAGAAACAAAATAAAATAAGTTATTATAAAATAACTTATTTATTCTCCAATACCACCTTTAACATTAACTACTTTATATCCTAAAACACTTAATAATTCACATGTTTTTTTACTACTTATACCTTTTGCGCAGTATATATAATATGTATCATTTTTATTTATATATTTACTAGGATTATTTAATAAATCAGTTACTGGAATATTGGTAGAGTTATAGATATGTTTTTTATCATAGGAATATTTATCTCTTATATCAATAATATTATAAGATGGTTTTAAATCATTTATATTCACTTCCATACTATATATTATGAATAATAATTTAAAAAGTACCTAAAAAGAAAACAAGCGATATTATTCGCTTGATTCTTTTTTCTTTCTTAAAACAATATATCCTAAAGATAGTATGATTAGTAAAAGTATAATTAATATATATGAAGATCTAATAATACCAGTTTGTAATTGTAATATTAGTTTAGCAACAGCGCTAGAAGTAACTACTCCTCTTCCGCTATATCTTTCTACTCTAATATTATTACTTACACCATTTTCATAAATCTCAAATTCTAATTCTTTTCCATCAGAACCAACTAATTTATAAATACCTTCACCTATTTGATTTATAATTACTTCTCCCGATGCTGTTCTTATATCGGTAGAATTATTTTTAATATCATAATTACCTATTTCATTTTCATTTACTTTTACTATTTTAAAGCTTCCATCTATAAACTTATATAATTTATAAGTTACTTCTGGAAGTAATTCACTACCATCTTCCATTTGATATATGATTATATTTCTTGGATTAATCTCAGAACCAGTTATAGACGCTAAGAATCTATATATAGCTCCTCCTACGCCATTTAAACTACCATCTATTATATTAAATGTTCCAGATATAGTATAAGTACCTTTATCAAATGTAAATCCATTTAAGTATAAATTAGCAGTCTTTCCTGTTGGAACAACTATATTATCTGGTAATGTATAATTTACTTGAAGTATTAAATCACCAGTACCATTTTCTGGAATACTATTAATAGCATCTTGTATTGATTCATAATTAATATTATTCATAGTAACAACTCTTGTTACTTCTCCTGATCTTACTAAGATAGATGTTTGAACATTATCTTGAACAATTGTATCTACTACATAATTTGTTTCAGGATTAATATTACTTGAAGTAATTGATTGAGCACCTTTTACTACACCATCATAGAAATTTAATGTTGATGAAAGGATACCTACACTACTACCAGTAATACTTGGATAAGTAGTACTTACTGTTCCATCTTGCTTACCTAGTGTTACTGTTCCACTATAAACCCCTGTATCACCACTAGTAATTGTAACATTATCTTTTATAACTAATGATGCATTATAAGCATTATTAATTCCATTACCACTAGTAGTTATAGTAGAAGTATCTTTAATTTCTAATGTACCATTATTTGTAATAGTATCATTTATTGTTGTTGTACCATGTATTATACCTTCAGTAGTAGATGTTATCTTATTATAAATACCTGTATTTATATCTAGATTATCTGCGTATGTTGTACCTCCAGTACAATTATATAATGTCGCAGTTGTAGCTTTAAGGAATTTATAATCAGAATTACTAATGTTTACTTTATCAACAATTAAATCCATACTATTATTAAATGTAGAATTTAGTATTGTTAATGTTCCATTACTATGATTATTTCTAACATTATTTGTAATACCACTAATAGTTGAATCACCTACTAGATATAATCCATTAGCGTTACCAGTAAATGTTCCTCCTGTTATATTAACTCCTTTATTACTATAAACTAAATATAATAAACTATTATTTGGTCTATAGTATTCCTTGTTTTCAAATCTTCCACCTGCTATATTTAATGTTCCATCATTATAAATAATTGTTTCTTTAAAATTATTAGATGAACTAGTATGAGTAGAACTATCTATCTTAAATGAGCCATCATTTATTGTTATGGTTCCTCCATTATTATTATTAATAAAGTATAAATCTGCGGTTGCGGTTACTGTATATGCATATTTTAACTTATTAAATGTACCATTATCTATTGTTAATGAACCACTATTATCTATAAGTTTATTATGATAAGAATAATATGTACCTGAATTAATCTTCATTGTACCTGTATTAATAATCATATTATCATTATTAGTAGTCATATTAATAGAAGATATATTTAATGTTCCACTATTATTTATTATAGTACCACTAGTTTGATTATTAGATGTAATTGTTGAATCAGTAGATCCTGTTATATTTAAAGAACCTGTATTATTTATTAATAATTGATTACTTGTTGTTATTGAATATGAATCTAAGTTAAGAGTTATATTCTTAGAATTAGTAATTGCACTAGCACTTTCTAATATAGTAATATCTCTTAATAGTTTTAATTCATCATTATTATTAGCTTCACCAATTGCAGTTGCTAAACTTACATAATCATGATTAGTTGTTAAATTCTTAACCGCTGGATCTCCAGATAAATATAGAGTCTCTTTATTATTAGATCTATCAGTTATAATTTCATAACCATCAGAACAATCTGTAATACTACCATTAATAGCAGCTTCATAAGAAACATACTGATTACCACTTGCGATTATAGAGCCATCATAGAATTTTATTCTAGAATTACCATAAATACCATATTGAACACCTTCAATAGTTGGATTATCTCTATGATAAGTAGAATCATTTGTTCCTAATACAATATCACAACTATTATTACATACTATTGCCGCACCTGATAGGTTAAGTGAACTCATAGTATCATTTTGAACTGTTCCACCTAATACTTTAATCATACCTGTCGTATATGAATATATTTCTTTAGTTGTTCCTCCAAATATAGATACTTCTGATGCATCATTCATATTAATTTTATTAATAGTACCATTAGTAATTGTTAAAGAAGAATTATCATTAGCTTCAATAATTGCGTCTGTTATTGAGTTAATACTAGTTAGTGAAGAGTCATTTAATTCTAATATACCTTTCATGTTATCTATAATCAATGATTCGCTAGTTGATTTAACAGTTAATTCAGGCATACTTACATTGTTATCTATTCTTGTACTACCTGAAATATTAACGTTAGATCCTTTTCCACCATGTATATTTAATGTTCCTGAAGAATCAACCATACCATAATTAAATTCTCCACCATTAACTATCATAGAACCAGTATTAATAATCTTACCAAATTTTTCTTGTTCAGATTTAGATAATATTTCTATATCGTTAATAGTTAATGTACCTATGTTATTAATAATATTAGTATATTCTGTACTATTGATAAATAAATCAACTTTTGCGCTATCTATAGTTAAAATACCAGAATTATTAATTATATTAGATGGATGAATATTAGTACTCATAGTAATCTTATCTATTGATAAAGTACTTTCATTATCAATAAAATATGTATCAGTATTATTTATTAGTTTACTATTAAGGTCATTATCGCCTTCTATATTTAAAGTACCTTTATTATTAAATAATACTCCATCATTATTCTTATTAATAGTATATCCATCTAGATTTAATGTTATGGTTTTACCACTTGGAACTACTATAGTTCCTTCTGCTCTTGTACCATCTATATTCTTAATTAGCTTTAATGTATCATTATTACTTGCTTCATTAATCGCATCTTTTAAGAATACATATTTTTCATTAGTTCTTGTATTTATAATTCTATCTTCTTTTAATAGAGTTCTAGTCTCAGTATTATTACCATTATCAACATAATTAACATTATATCCATCCATGATATTAGTAAATGTATCATTTCTACCAGTAATTAAACTATCCTTTTTATTAGTAATTTTTCCATCATAGAAGTTTAATTCTAATGAATTATTATCAACTACCACAATATAATTGTCCGCATTTAATTCTGGAGTTGTTGTTGATACTGTTTCATCACTACTATTACCTATATTAATAACAGTATCTCCGAATGCTTCAATTAATGAATCAGATGAAGATATTTTACCGCTATTAATATTTATATTAGAACCTTTTAACGCTATACCTGTTGATGTAATAGTTGAATTATTAATAGTTATAGTACTTGCTTCTACTCTTCCAGTAATACTAGTATCATTAAGTGTTATATTAGTTGATTCTAAATACTTATTATTCTTAACAGTGTATTCTCCTCCACTAATAACTAAATTACCTGTACCATGGTTACCTAAGATATTAGTAAATTTAGAGTTATTAAATGTACCATTTGGACCACTATATAAGTCTATATTACTACCTGTTGACCTTGTTACTGTTGTTACTCCTTCATCAATAATATATATAATATCACCAGAAGAAACAATAACATTTTCATTTTGAATATTTAATACTGCATTTTCATTATTAGTATAAATAGACTTATAACTATCATTTGTTGATGCATAAGATATAGTATTTCCATTAGTATTTAATGTACCATTATTAAAAATAGAACCTGTATTAATTAAAGTAATATTACAATTATTAATATTTAATATATTATTGTTATCTACTATAGAAGATTCACTAACTATATTTAAATTTCTAACAGTAGTTGTACCTCTATTACTTACTAAGTTTCCAGATGATAAATCTATTTCTGAAGTACCATTATTATCATATACATTTAAAGTAGTATCTACATCAAATATAGATGTAGTTAGATATGATTTTAAATTATGTCCATTAAGATTAATATTAATAGTATATTCACTATTTATATCTATTTCATTACCTACAAGTATATCTTTTAATAATAGAATTTCATCATTAGATGATGTGACATGACTAACTGCTTCTTCTATTGATTTATATTGAGTTCCATTAATAGATGCGACATAGTCATTATTACTTAAATTAAGAACTTCAGTTTCTCCATTAACTGTAGAAATTAATGAATAATTATCTTCTATTTCATTAATTGAATTATCTAATACTAAATTCTTTTGACCAGTAATTGAACCATCATAGAAGTTAATAGTACCTCTTCCAGTTAAAGCACTTTCTGTACCTATTAACTTAGGATATTCTGAATCAGCTAGTCCATCTTTTTCACCAAGTGTAATAGTACCATTATTAACAAATGCATTTTTACACTCTTCGTTGGATTCAAAATTTCCTTTTATTGTTAAGTTATTATAGTTAGTAATATTACAAGCTGTTCCACCACTAATTGATGCATTACTATAACTAACTAAATTGTCTATATTACTATTATTAATAGTTAAATTAGTATTTTTATGATGACCACCAGCATCAGTATTCTTTGCATTATTAACACTAATATTTGAATTGCTTATAACTACTGAACTAGTAGATTCATTATTAACTGTACCTCTAGAATTATTTATTACAATATCTCCACTATTTGCTTTTAATGTATCAAATGAAACATCATCCATAGTGGTATTACTATTTATTTCAATAATACTATTTGATGCATTAGAATATGATACACTTAACTTAGCATTTGAAGTAATTGCCTTAGTTCCAGTAAATGTAACATTACTAATTGTAGATTCTTTGTTATTACATATTCCAGTGTAATCATTAGAATCAATACTAATTCCTGTGACAAATGTTCCTCTATTATCAATACCACAATTTGCGGTAGATATTAATGAACCTGTACCACTAATTCCACCTTCATTAGATATAGCGCTTGTTTCTATACCAGAAGAAAGTAAAGTACTATTTACTAATCCATTAATAACTAAGTTACCTTTATTAATAATTGGAAGATTTGTATCGATAGAACCACTATCTAATATAAATGTTCCTTTTTCATTATTAGTTATTGATTTATTTATGACACCAGTTTTATCAGGTGAATTATCAATTACTTTCATTTCACCACTATTATTGAAAATAGTTGATTCTGTTGGACTAACAATATTATATCCACTTAAATCTAATATAACATCCTTTGTTTCTTCTATATCTATAGTATCTTCTAAAGTAATATCTTTAAGAACTTCTATTGTATCTACTTCATCATTATATATTATACTTTGTCCTTTATACGCTCTATAAGTAGATGATTTCTCGGAAGATGTATCTACTGATGAACCAAGTTTAACTTTAAATGTATCTGTTACGAGTTCACTTGGGGCATCAGAATCAAATTTAAAGTAATATAAACTTATATAGTACTTATAACCTTTTTCTAATGTTACTTCACTACTATTACTAAAGTTACCTGATGCATTAGTATATGTACTTACATAATCATTATAATCATAATTAAATGTTCCTTTATTCAAGTATACTATTGGTGGATTATTCTTCGTTATGAATAAGTGAGCAAAAGAAGAATAACTAGATGAAATAATAAATTCATAGCTAAGAATTCTATCTTTTGTACTATTAGTTAAATCTAATTCTAATGTTTTTATCGCAACTGAACCAGGTTTTCCAGCATTATTACTTACGTAATATCCTGATTCTTCATCAAAACTAAATGTATCTATATCAATATTACTAATATTAGTATAATCATCTGTATTTGATCCTACTATAACAGTTTCTCCACTATCAGAGCCATCATCTACTAAACCATATGTTGGAGAAGTATTATCAGTGGAACCTAAACTAATCATAAATGGATCTCCAGATGTACCAGTACCTGAATCTATTTTAGTTTTAGTACTTAGATAAACTGTTGGCACCATAGCACCTGAGAATGCACCTATATTAGGATAGGCTGGTCTATAGTAGTAGTAACATAATCCATATGATAAGTTATTTAAACCATTATCAGTTAAATAAGATGGATTAATAACATAATAATTAGATGAACTTAAAGGATTATATCTAGTATGGAACCAGCTGTTATTATTAATACACGTAAGTATATTATTTAAAGAAGACATACATGCTTCAGTCATCTCATCATTTGTTCCTGTAGATGTATAATATATATCTGATAAATATGGAAGACCAACTTTACCATACCAACTTGTATTTCTAGTTACAGTATCTATAGTAGAATCATCAAAATGAAGGCTAGCATCAACATGAGCTTTAGCAGTATCATTACCTCTTTCATCTTCATATAAATCTTTAAGAGTATAATTATTTCCTGTTATTGCACTAGCGTTAATCGCTGATGTATGCCATTTTACTGTATCAATATAATTCTTATAATTATCTTTTATTCCTGAAGAACTAAAATCACAACTATAATTATAATTATTACTACTAGAATAACAGTTACCACTAGCTCTATTCCAGAATAATGAATTATTAACTTCTTCTTGTTCATAACCTGGGTTTAGAAGTTTCATGGCGTCCGCCTCAGACCATTCATTTATTCCGTAACCATTATTAATACTATTAGATGTAGTGTCATAAGAATAATAACTTATGATATCATTCTTCATTATTTTTAATCTTTTAGCTTTATTTCCATTTTGATTTTCTGTTTCAAATATACCTACTATTCTCCATAATTCATCATTAAAATATATATAGTTATTCGCAGATGCGCCAACAAATCTATAGTTCTTATCATCAGTATTATCTTGAATTAATGAATCACTTGTACTTATTGGATCTACATTATTAATCTTATATTCACCAATATCATATAAAGTTGAATCAATTACTTTTCTCTTAATACTATATAATACTTGGCTATTAGCTGTTGATGTTGGACTAGATGGATTATTATATATACTTGCGACATGTAGATAGTATTTATAACCCTTCTTTAGTACAAAGCTATAATCTAAATTATTATAAAAAGTATATTGTCCATTAATATAATAATCATAACCACCACCTACTAAAAATAGAGGCACTGATCTATCATTATTAATAGAATTAAAATCTAAATTATTACCATTATTAGTTAGATAGAAATAATGATTTATACTAGAATTATTTAATCTATCATTTATTGTTACTAATTCATCATTAGAAGAATTAGTTAAATCTATTTCTACAAATGAATCAGCTGGATTACTATATGAAACATTATAATTATATAAACCAGTACTATCATAGTGCATTGTAAATCCATTACTAATAGTATTTAATTTTGTACTTAAATCTATTGTTGTTTCAGTAGATGTTTTAACTACATTTAGAGACTTAATAGTAAACTGATCCATACATCCTGATGCTTCTATTGTTTCTCTACTATATGAAGAATTGTCATTTTTAAAGTAATAGAATTGTACATAGTATTTTTTTCCACCAGTTAATTCTTGACTATAGTTATATGGACCTATTAATGCTCTTTGCCCTGAATTACCAGACTGTATTAATCCTAAATAACTACTTATTTCAGAAGCTGATTTAGCTATACTATTGTCTTCTTTTACTACTATATATCCTCTATTATAATATTCATATGTATCTAATAATGCATTTAATGTTAATAAATAATTACCTTCTTTGTTAGTTAAATCTACTTCATAATATGAGAAAGCAGTAGTACCAACTGTATAACTATTATTTGATTTATATGATTTAGTATTTTCATCATAATCAAAGCCATATAATTTAGAAGAAGTATCTTCTGTAGGAGTAGTTATATATTCATATCTATTTGGTTCTATATAAATATCTTTAATAGTAAACTTACTATCAGTATCTAATCCTTCGTCTTGTTCATTAGAAGTAATAAATTCTATTTCTATTTTTGATTTAATACCTTTTTTTAGTATAAGTGTTTTAGATTCTTCTCCTGCGTAATTAAATGAATCACCAGTATACCAAAGATTATCATCATAACTTAATACATTAATTCTAGCAGTTTCACTTATGTATCCCCATGAATCTACATTATTACTTTCTATCAATGCATCTATCTTAAGATTTTGATCTTCAGAGTATCCTGATAAATCTATAATCATCTCTTTAGTAGCGGTAGTATTTTCAATATTATTATTTGATACTAAATAACCTGTTGTTTCATCTTTTACAAATGTATATTCATGATCAGGATCTTCTTCCATAAATGATTCATCATCTACATAAATATCTTCATATGTACCATTCTTAGCTGCCGCAAAAGCATCTACTAACTTTGTATAATAAACTCTTCCTATTCTTGCTTCTGGATCTGTTAATCTTTTTAATGTTGCTTCTTGCATCTCTACTTCATCAATAATCTTAACTCTTACATCCGCACCATATAAATCAGGTGTATTATCTACAATACCTAAAATAGCTCTTGTACCTACTATTACTCCATCATAGAAATTAAATGTTCCTTCATTATATACACCATTTTCAACACCATAAACTGATGGATGAGTAATAGATACTTGAAGTCTTTCATCATTAATACCCATTGTTAAAGTACCATTATTAATAATTGAAGTAGATATATTATTTGATAATACTCCTGGTTCAGAAGCAGTATCTATTAAAGTAAATAAACCATTATTATTAATTGTGTAGTTTATTAAACCATTAACTGTTTTACCATTTAAATCTAATGTTATATCTTGTCCTTCAAGTACTTCATTGCTTTCAGTAACACTTTCAAGCATTTGAATAGTACATTGAGAAGTAATACAGTTTATACCATCTTGATTATATTCAATACCTTTTCTTAAAGTACTTAATGGTATATATTCAGATAATTCTGTATTATTGACATGAGTTATTTGTGCGACTATTCTTTCTTCTTCCTCAGTTGTTACCTCTATATAAGATTTATCACTAATATTACCCGCAACATCTTTTGATGTAACACCTATTTCATAAGTAGTACCTGGTTCTAAATCAGTTACTGTATATTGAACAGTTTTCATAGAAGTATCTTTATTCTCAATTAAAATAGTATCAAGTAAAGTATCTCCATTATAAATACTTATTAAATCTAATCCAGATTCATTATCATAAGAAGATATTTCTATAGTTGCGGTAGTTTTAGTAGAAGAAACACTATCTAATTCTTCTATTCTTGGTTTAATTTTATCTATATTAGTTATTTCATGTTTTGTTTCTTCTGAATCAACATTTTGTTTAACCGCAATCGCATATATATCACAGTTTTCTTCTATTTCAAAAGGGCCCGTATAATTTTTAAAACTACCATCATTTACTCTATATTTATATGAATATCCTGTATAATCTTTACCTTCAGTACCTCTATTAGTTATAGTAACTAATACATTTTGATTAGTCCATTCTGTTGGAGTATGTGAAACAGCAGGTTTCTCTACTTCTTCATACGAACTATATAGAATAATATCTCTTGTTACTGGAGTATTAAAATCATATACTTCATCATCTAATAACCAATTCTTAAAGATGTTATGACTCTTAGTTGGGTTAGTACTAGGAATAGTTGCTTTCTCATTTTCATTTACTTCTTGTCTTTCATATAAAGTATCATCATCCATAAATAATACTGTATATTTATTTTCTTGTTTTTCAATTTTTCCATATAGAATCAAATCTTTTGTAACTTCTTTATTGAAATTATATTTATTAGTATAGTTTCTATCAGTATACCAACCACTAAATCCTTCATCACTTATCTCTGGTTCTGTTATCTTTTCACCAAAGATTACATTTTCTTCTTTATATTTTTGCCCATTTAATATATATACTACTTTTTCATAAGTGTCTCCATATACATTAATTTCATTTATATATGTTTTAATTTCATTAGTATTTTTAATATCTAGTTTTAAGAATACTTCTCTTGTTTCTCCACCAGATATACTTACATTTTCAATTGGTTCATAATATAGATTACCGTCTTCTAATTTCCAACCTGAGTTTTTATTCTCATCAAAGTTTAAACCTTCATCTAATTTATCCTTAAGTAATGACAACTTGCCAGTCTTTTCTCCTGTATTCTTTATAGTTATTTTGTAAGAAATCTCACCACTAATAGTTTTAGCGTTTTTAACTACTTCAATAACTGTTTCTAAGTCATCATATGTATAAGAATGATTTTCTCCATTTACTACTAAATCTAAATTAGTAATATATTTATGAGTTTCTAATTCATATGGACTAACTTCTTTAACTTTGATATTTAGTATTCCTTCACCATCTATCTTATTATTTCCGTCTAATTCATATATTTCTTCTTCTACTTTTATTTCATATAAGCCATTATCTATATCACTAAAATTATAATTACCTTCTTCATCAGTATATGTCCTTCTTATTTCTTCACCATCTTTATTTAAGCTTAATTCAATACTTGAAATAGGCAAATTATCTTCATCAGTTACTTGACCAGATATTGTTCTAGTGTTTACTTCTACTTCCTCTATATTAATTCTTGTTTCTTCTTCACTAGTCTTCTCTCTAATTGTAATATTTGGTCTTACCTTAAATTCATTTGGGGCATTAGTTATTACTAATTTTAGTTTAATATTATTATCTACACCTAAACGTACATCTTTTATTTCTATCTCTATTTCTTTACCATTATCAAGAAGATTAGATGTTATATTACTACCTGTTATTCTTTTAAATCTAGCATATCTATTTTCATCATCTGTTAACGTTCCTTTTATAATAACATCTCTAGTTTCTACACCATCTACACTATCTAAAAAATAAGTAATATCATAATCTATTTCATCAGATCCCATACTAGTATTAGTATTAGTGGTTGAATTAGATATTGATGCGCTTAATATAGACGTATCACTTAAAACACTTTTAACTTTGATTAATCCCTTATACTTATCAATACTTCCATAGGCAAATAGGCCTATTAAACCTAATACTAATAAGACTATTCCTATTAATGTTAAATATTTTTTATTCTTTTGTGTAGACATACAATACCACCTATTTTTCTATTATTCTATTTACATTAATTTTACCATAGAAATCAATAAATTTCTAGTATTTTAATAAAAATATGTTATATTATTATTAAATGGATAAATGTAAAAAAAATGGAAGTTAATTTACTTCCATTTTTTAAAATCAATGACTTATTAACTCTTTGATGTTTCTAATTCATCTATTTGCTTTTTAGATAACCCAGTTGTTCTAGATATAGTATTAACATCAATTTTTTCCTTAAGCATATTCTTGGCGATTTCTATACGACTTTGTGATATTCCTTTTTCCATACCCTCTTCTAATATGGTATCTCTCATATCTTCCAATTCTTGTCTATGGGCTTCTTCTACATCATAGTATCCTACAAAATCTGGATCTGTCGATAAATCTTCCACTTTCCTTATCGCTGCCATATAGTTTTCATCTCCTTTATATACATTCCTCATCTCGGTTATTGTCTTTATTTTTATGAATTTACAAAAATTTATTATTCTCTCATCTATATCTTGATTATACTCCTGGTTAACTACATTATCAAGTATTATATGTATACTATTATATAATTCTGTTTCTATATGTCCTTCTTCATCTCTCATCTTAAAATTTAGTATTCCTCTTGTTGTTTTATATCTATTAAAATTATCTATATTTATTAATGTTACTTTTGTATATTCTTTACTACTTTTTGTTGTTTCATTTATTAATGAGAATGCATATTGACTATTCTTATTAAATATATTACTTGTATTATATTTATTCATTTCTACTATTATTCTATTCTTATCATCTACTTTTACTATTACATCACTTGTTTTTGATTTCTCTTTTATTTTTTTCTTTACTAATTCTCCTCCTATATATTCTGCTTTTCTAAATATTTCTTCATCTAATCCTATTACTGCGCTTAAGAATGATGCCACTACATTTCTTGCCTCTATACTTCTAAATAGACTCTTAAAAAATGCATCATTGGTGCAGTCAAATGTTTCTAAGACCCTATGTTCTTCTATATACATAACTATAAAACCTCCTTTATTTTTTTACTTTCTTTGCAAAGACAAGAACACTCTATCATACTTAAAATACTTAATCAAATCACTAAAATCGAATTTTAGATATTATATTTAAACACAAAAATAAATAACTTCCATAATAGAAGTTATTTATTGTTTCTTTAATTTTTCTAAAATTCAATTTTTGTGTTTTTTTATTTTTTTAAAAAAAGGAAGCACTCGCTTCCTATATTTATTCATCAAAGAAATCATCAAAGAAATCATCATAAGAACTTGAATCATCTGATGGCGCTGGCTCAGGAGTTTCTTCAGTATTAGACATAACATTTTGATCCTTTAACTTAAAGTTTTCTAAATCAACCATATTGCTATGAACAACTTCTGATACCATTGGAGCATTCTCATTTTCATTTTGAATTGGTATAGTTTCTAATTTTGATTCTGGTTCGGAAGAAATATCTTCGATTATATTAGAATCTATCATTTCAACATTTGAACCATCATTTTTTTCTTCAATATTAGCGATAATATCCTTATTTTCATCTTTATTTTCCTCAGGTGTAACAACCACTTTTTCTTCAACTTTCTCTGGTGTTTCAATTTTCTCTTTATTTTCTTTCTCTTTACTTGCTTTTTCTTCAGCTTCTAATGCCGCAATCTGCTTATCTATGCTTTTAATTAACTCATCAATATCTTGTTCATTATTAAACATTCTATTTTGGTTAGGCATCCCTCCAAATCCTCCCATAGGTGGCATTCCAGGAAAACCTCCTCCCATTGGTGAACCTTGAGTTTTTCCCTTTTTCTCTTTAACAAAATCTTTAATACTGAATACTTTTACTTCACCCATTTCTCTTTGTGGATAAACTACATCTTTTCCATAGATGTCATTACCAACACCAAATCCAAAGTCACTGCTGTAATCCATCTTAAGTTTACCTTTGTATGGTGGGCATCTATGTCTAACTAATACATATTCATCTGGTTTCATTCTTTGCAACTCAGAAATAGTAACTAATGGTCTAGTTTCTTCTTTTTTATCTTTACCTACTCTAACTATCTTATCACCACATAATTTACTTATTTCTTCAAGAGCAGATAATTCTCCTGTTAATAAATATATAGTGTTTATACAGTTACCTCTAATAGTTTGAGCATCTTCTTTTCCATATACTTTATCTAACTGAGCAAAATTTTGAATGATAAAAGTAAATCTAATATGTCTAGAACGCGCAGCAGTAACCATTGTAGAAATATCTTTGATTTTAGGCATATTTGCAAACTCATCTAGTAAGAAATTTGTTCTTATTGGTAATGCTCCACCATGTTTATATGCAGTTGATATTAAACATTCATAACATTGTTTTATAAATATAGTTGCCAAACTATGATATGTAGTTTTTTCATCCTGAATTATCATAAATAATGCAGTTGGTTTTTCACCAATACTTGCCATATCAAAATCATTTTTAGAAAGCATTTCGGATAAGTTTCTAGTAACAGCAAGTGTCTTAACTTTTTGTTGTAATACAGTCATAATACCTGCTTTTGTTTCATCAGCTGTAGTTACTGTACCCGCTAAATTTATTGCGATTGGTGATGTAGGATCTTGCATCTTAAAATACTCTTTCATATAAGTAGACGCTCCAAGTCTTTCTTCACCTTGGTTTATCATTAAGTTAATACTATTAATATTTATTTGATCTAAAGGAGCATCTTGGAATAAAGCAAGACCTAAACCTGTCAAATAATCTGCCGCAGCATTCTGCCAGAAAGGATCTTGACTTTGACCATCAACAACTATATTAGTAGATAAGTCATTTAATAACTCATTAGCTTTATCAAAATTTCCTTCTTGCTGAAATTTATAAGGTAAATCATATGGATTCCAACAAGAACCTTTTTGTGGCTCACGGAAATTTAATACAATTATTTGATAACCTAAATCTTTTAATATTTTATAATTATCTTCATATATTTCACCCTTAGGGTCTGTAATAACCATTGATTCATGTGCTTTCATAAGCATCTTCATAGTAGGATTAATAATACCAGCAGTTTTACCTGAACCAGTGGCACCTATTACTAAACTATGCATATTAGAATCATCAACATATGCATTTTCATTATCATAAATAACAGGTACTCCACCAGCCTTAGCTGTTTTCACAACAAACGGAACCTTTAATACATCTTTAGCTTCCATTATTTCTTTATCTTTTGCCCATCTAGAATAACCATTTTCCTTTGGTTGATCAGTAAATCCAAATCCTTTTTCCCTTTCAAAGAAATAAGAAGAACTTGCACCAAATGCAGCACCTATTAAAGCAATCCATATTATTATTGTTAATGCAATATTATTAGGAATAAAAGCATATAGAATATTTACTGTTGGTGTTCCATTATTAATTATAGAAGTAATATTTGCTACACAAAAAGCAACTACTACTAACACAACAAGTGCAACAGTAACAAATGCTACAACATCTTTTTTTTCAGCACGGAATTTTAATTTCAATCAAATCATCTCCATAAGTTTTTATACTTAATTAATTATAGCAAAAAAAAGGTATTTAATAAATACCTTTTTTATTATTAATTCTAATTTGTTTTTGGGGAAGAAATATAATTATATTTTTTGGGATCAACAGTATTTGGGGCACCATTATATTTATCATATGGTATACTTTCGCTGCATGAGTCATTAATATGTATTTCAAAATGTAGATGTGGACCAGTTGACTCACCTGTACTTCCTACTGTTCCTATTTTTGCTCCTGCTGAAACGCTTTGACCCACAGCTAAAGGTGACTGTACATTCATATGTTGATAAACAAATTTAGTTGATGTTTTCTCATCAAAAATAACTAGGGTCCATCCTCTTGCGCTATTAAAATAATTTCCACATACTTTTCCGTTTGAAGCAGAAACAATAGTTGCTCCTTGAGCTGCTGGATAATCTTCTCCATGATGGAATACATTTGCTTCTCCAGATACAGGATGCGTTCTATATCCAAATGCACTACTAGTACTTCCAATTGGAAGACTTGGAACTGGCCAAATCAAAGTTTCATTTGGAAGTTCAACATCTCCTCCATCATCAGTATCAGTAGAAGTAGTTGTATTTAAATATGGTACAAATATAGCTTCATCATTTTTAGCCATCTTCGAACATAAGAACTTAGTATAAGCATCTTGATCTTCTTCGTTAGTTCTATGACTTCCACCTGTACCTGCTTCACACCAAGCTTTAACCTCTGCGTGTCTTGATTTATTTGTATAAAATTCTTCTAAATAATCTCCTGAATAAGATACAAAAACACATCCTCCAAGTCCCCAATCAACTTGTCCACTAGGAGTATATCTGACTGGATACCAATAATCTCCAATATATCCATAAAGCTTCATCAAATTATATAAAGTATCATTATTCTTTATTATTTCTAGATTAGCCAAACCTTTTACACCATCAGCTAAAGACGAATATCTTGTTCCACAAGTACCTTCTGTATTATATACTGCAATACCCCAATAGTTATAATTTGAACAAGATGCAGCAGGCATAAACCCTTCATCTATAGCTCTTAAAACAGGGAATCTAGGATTCAAATTATTTTGAACTGATACTCTATATACAACATTTAAATCCCATGATTTCAAAAGTGGATGACAATAATTTGAGGCACAATATTCATTTATAGCCTTAACATAGTTTTCTTCAGAAATAGAATATATATCATGAATATTCATTTGATCACCAGTTACAGCGCTACTACATTTAATAAATAGATTACTTGGATCCATCCATCTATTTGTAGTTTCGTCGTAAAAACCAAAGTGAAGAGAAGGTGTTTTTTCATCTTCAGACTCTTCCTTTGAGCCTATCTTTCCAATTACATCTTTCTTTTTTACCTTATCTCCCTTTTTTAAAGTTAGACTATCTTTAGCTAAACCACCATATAATATACTAAAATCATATGCTTCTGATCCAGAAGATGATTTATATCTAATCTTTACCCATCCACCTTTTACAGACTCTTTATAAGTAGAATCAGCAGTTGATTCGATGACCTCTCCATCGCTATATACTGAATAAACATCATCACCCTGATTAACACCAGCCGTTGTTGAATTCAAATCTACTCCTTTATGAGTCATTCCTCCAGAAATACCATAACCATAACCATTTGTAAATGAAACAGTTTTTGTTATATTTACTGGTTTTTCTAAATCTCCTAATAATGACTGCTTAATATTACCTGGGCAATCATTATTATAATTCTCAGTTGATTTTTTCTTAATACCAAATACATCTTCGTAATTTGCAGCTGTTTCTTGAATTTCTTTAATTATTTTTTCTATTTGTTGGTCTCTAATTTCATCAGTATCTGCATTTATATATTTTTTAAATTCTGGCATATTTTTAATATAATACTTTCTTAAATAATTCAGATATGTTTCTTCTGAATAACTATATGTATTATATTTTACGCATACTGCATTAGTACATTCATTACCATCATATAAAGTAATTCCACTTATATCAAAGAACGGTGAAAAAATAGCATCTAATAAATCCACAAGATTATTCTTAAGATCTTCAAAATGAGCACCTGTATCAGTTGTGAAAAAGTCCTCATCACCTGTTATTAAACATTGATATATAGATTCTGCTATATTGGAAGGATTATATATATTAACTACATTTTCAAAACGACTTTTTAATACTTCAAATAATTCTTTATCTATCTTTGCTTGAATTAAGTTTAAATATTCCATGATTCCTACAACATGTTCTTTTTTATTTGTACCCTTACCAAAAATAGGGTTATCAAACTGATTTCTCGCGAGTTTTCTTAATCTATATATCTTGTTACTAGAGTAAACTAAACCATCTTTACCTATTGTTTCATTTGACTCTGCAACTTTTTCTTTTATCCATCTTCTAGCTAAAGCAATAGCAACTAATGTATTATCTCCATCATCATCTGTTGTTTGTTCCAAACCAACTTCACCATTAGAATGAGTTTCATCATAATATAATGTTGCCATAATAATAGGAATATTTAATTCAAAATTATTATCTTTATTAAGTTTATTTAATTCCATATAGAATGCATCTTCACTATTTTGGAACCCTAAACCATTTAAGAAATTATCCCATTTTTCATGTGAATCCGCAGCATATGTTGCTCCTTCATCCAATCTAGCTAACGCATCATCTATATATGCCCAGCAAGCCATTATTAAAAGTGCAATTACAAGTATCCCAACAAATACTGCTATTATAATAGCCTTAACTTTAAATGGAATTTTATCCCAAATAGCAGCTACTGCTTCTTTTGCCTTTTGACCTGCTTTAGCTTTTGCGGCTTTTAATGGGTGAAGTTTTTCAAATAGTTTTGATTTCTTTTCATCACTTTTAATATCTTTTGCTTCTTTTTTAGCATTCTTTTCTTCTTTATTAAGTTTCTTTAATTCTTTTTTATCTTTTTTTGATGAATCACCATCGCCATCGCTATCTCCACCTGCAGACCCATTACCTGAAAATCTACCACGCTGTCTTCTTTTTAATCTATCTTTAGTATCTTTATCTTTTTCATTGTCACCATTGTTACCTGATGATCTATCTTGTTTATCTTTATTAATCTTTTCTTGTAATTGAGACTTTTTATTCTTTATATCATTTAATTTCTGCTGGTTTTTATCCTTTGCATCATTATAGTAGTTTTTATTATCAAGTGTTTTAGAATATGCATCCTGCATATTATCTGCTTTTTTATATGGTGATGAAGATGTATCAGTATTACTACTAGACGTTTGATTAGTACCAGCATTAGAACTACTAGTATCTTTAATAGTAGAACTAGGAACAGATGCACTACTTGTTGATGGACTAGATGATGTACTTGCTGGTACACCAAGATATTGATCTTCGTATTCCTCTTCTTCTAATTCATCATCTAAATCTTCTAAATCATCCAAATCATCATCACCTATACCTACATATGGTATTTGGTTTGGTTCATTCAAACCTTCATCAAACTCTTCTTCTGATTCATCAAATTCTTCATTATTGAATTCATCTTCTGGCATTATATCACCACCCACTACAATAATTTTATTATAACAAAAAAAAGGCATTTAATAAATACCTTTTTATACTATAATCCACCTTTACTACCAAAGGAATCTAATTCTGATTCTGTCGCAATAACTGATATTTGTAATCTCTTACTACCACAGACAAATAAACCTTCTCCTTGGTTATATCTTTTAATACTTTCTTGCTCGCTATCATTAATATCTATTAATTGACTTAAATCCTCTACAGCTTGTTTTTTTAAGTTCATTACTAAATAATATGATGAGTTATCAAATATAGCTTTTCCTTGCTGTAATACCATTGGACTAGAGAAGTCACTAGGTTCTTGAGTAATAACAATAGTTCCACTATTATACTTTCTTGCTCTTCTTTGAACGTTTGCTAAGAAATCTGCTCCTAATATGTTATTATTTCCTAGTAACATATGTGCTTCATCTACCATCATTACTGAATTTATATTAGGGTCTAGACATAAGCTCCATGCATGTTTAAGAATATTAAAGAATAAAGCATTTCTAACATTTGCTTCTGCATTCATTAATTCTCTAATATTAAATACTATAAAGTTAGATCTAGGAGTAATTGTTGTATGTCCATCAAAATAATGCTCTAATCCTCCAAAAGTTAATGGTCTAACCTTTAATTCAAGTCTTTCCATTATATCTCTTTCACGAGTTTGTTCAGGAATAGACATAATTCTACCTCTAACAGTAGCATATACATCTTTAAAAGTTGGATAATCATTAGAACCTAACTTAGTAAAATCAATATTAAAATCAATACCAAATCTCTTATATGTATCCTGTAAAACTTCACTAAACATATTAAGAACATCTTCTTCAATAGAAGGATCATAATACTTCATAAATGCCTTTAAAGTTTGAAGAGTATTAGTTAATATAGAATATCCAAGTCCATTGCTTCCTGCTTCTGTTTGATCTATATCCGCAACTATTTCAAGTGGATTTATCATTCCATATTCTCCACCTAATCCTAGATTAATGAAATCTCCATCAAACATTTTAGTCATGTCCTCAAGTTCACCTTCAGGATCTATTGCGATTATTTTACATTGGTTTCTAATATGTGTTCTAAGCATTAATTTTGCTGCTGTTGATTTACCTGAACCTGAAGTTCCAAGTATAATCATATTAGCATTATTTCTATTATGTTCTTTCTTAATTTGGTATAAGAACTGATTAAATAGAATAATACCACCAGAAAAATCTATACCAAGTAAACATGATAAGCCTGGATCTTTTATACTATCAAATATAAAAGGGTACATAGCAGCGATTGTTGGAGATGGAATAGGAGTTCCTACTCTATCTTCTAAATCTTGTTTTTCAAATATTGGTAAACAAGATTTCAATACCTTTTCTTGTTCAAATCTAAGTGGTATCGCTCTCATTTCCATTGCTTCTAATGTATTTTTAATAGCAATTTTTCTTTGCTCTAATTGTTCTTTTGTATCTGCTGTTATCATTATATGTAATTGAAAATCAAATACTCTAGATTGATTATTAGTAATAGTTGTAACAAAGTTGTTTAATGAATCATAATCTTGTCTTAACTTTTCTTGAATAGTAACATCATGTTCTCTTTGATATCTATCTTGAATATCAGCTAATTGTCTATTTAACATTTTAGCTAAAACTGAAAATGCAATAGGTATATGCTTCGCAACTATTTTAACACCACTTACTCCTGATACTAAACTAGATAAATATCCAGGAGAAATAATTTGTGGATAAGATACAACAGTTAATATAACGGCATATTTATCACTGATAAAGAATTCATTTGCGCTAAAAGATAAACCCTTTGGTGCGACTTCTTTTCTTACGCTCATGATGTCACCGTCCTTTCTTTAAATGTTTGACCCCCATTTAAGAAATTATCTAATATCATTCGTAAATCTTCATTCGAAGTCTGTGAAGCAATTAATCCACAATTTGCCAAACTATTAATTAAATTTCTTACTTTTTTATTTAAAGACTCTGAATTATCGTCTTTAAATAAAATGAAATATTCTGTATCAACAACATCATTATGCATAAATAAATCAGCTTTTTCTATATCATTTACTACTAATTTTCTTAATGCTGGATCATTAACATTATTTAAATGTAATTCTAGTTGAGAAATATATAAATTAATATCAACTGGTCTATCAGCTATAATAAGCCAAAACTCAAAATCTATTAAATTATAAAATGTTCTCAACTGATCCACAACAATTAATTGACTTTGTTGATCCATAATAAAAATATTCTTAGGTTGTACTTTAATACCAGTAACCATCATGTTATTATCTAAGAAAATGATATTATTATTAATATCTTTAACTGTAATCCAATTTTCTGTTAACGGACTATTTGAATTCATCAGATGCACACCATCCTTCCCATTTATAATTTCTTCTTTGATAGAAAAATTCTATTATATCTTTAAAAACTGTAAAAACATTATGATAATGTGGTATTGGTATAACCAATGTTGTACATATCAAACCAGGTAGTAAGCAAAATATCAGGCCACGAAAAGTAGATGGACTAAATATTATTACCGATAAAATAGTAAATGCCAACCCAGAACTAACTAATATTAAGTCGAATCTAGTAAATAAACTAAATATCAGTTTACCATTCTTAGAATTTGCTGGTATCAAAAACATATTTGTATTCATCTAATATCACACTCCCTATTTCTAATGACCATTTCCGCCACCACCATTATTACTTCCCCCATTATTTCTATTTTGTACTGATGTGTTTGAGTCAGCGCGTTCTCTTCCTTCTTCGCTATTTTGTCTATCATAAACACGTTGTTGATGAGATTGTAATGCTGTATCTATAGCATTCAGATTATTCTGAGCTTCAGCGTTAGCATCATTTAATGCTTGTAATGAATGAATATCTCCAATACCCATATCATTTATTGTATTGTAATTTGTTTGAATTATTCCACGATCCCTTGCCGAAACTGCATTTTGAGTAGCATCAATTGCATTTATATTAACTCCATTAACCGTTTCACCATTTATAGAATGAATGATATGGTTATTCTCATCTCTTCTTTCAAATTCACCACCATGACTCATGGCATATTCGATAAGAGCATCTCTAGTATTATTTCTAGCCAACATTAAATCATTTTCTAAATCATTTATTCTTTGTTGATGATCAGCAACTCTTTGCTGGAATTGTACATCTGTTTCTCCTGCTCTTTGTTGAAGTGGTGCATTTCTCATTCCTTCCAATTGGTGAAGCAATTGGTTGTAATTACCAGTTCCTAAGCCGGTAACGTTCATTCTAAGATTTGAATCATCAGCTGTTATTGCATCTACTGCTGCATCACGAATAGCATTTCTACGTTGCATTACAGCATCATGCTGACTTCTCATATTATTTAATTGATCTACAGTATATCTATTACCATTATAATTAACTAATCTATCTCTTTGCTCTTGTTGTTCTTGTCTAGTTCTTAAACCTAATCCTGATAAAATACTATCTTGTACTCTACCATTTAATGTTGAATCACCAACATGTGTATCTTCATACCTATGACCTTGTGCACCAATACCTTGAAGGTTTCTATTTTGCCAACCCATTCGGCCACCACGCATAGCAGCACCACCTGTCCCTAGCAAACCACCTAATACAGTTCCAATGGCAGCACGACGATTACCATTAGTCCATTGACCCCTTGCTCTATTTATAGCTGCCACATTATGGGCAAGTCCTCCACCTACTGCTGATAGTGGAGCACTAACCAAAGTTTGCGCTGTTTGAATAGGATGTTGTCTAAGTTGATCCCATCCCCTTTGTGCAAGGGCACCAACTCCTGCCATTTCTCCAAGTCTACCTCTAATACCGCCTCTATCTTTAATATTAGCACCAAATATATTATTTATTATTTCAGGTATTTGCTTAATTAATTGCAATAAACCTATTATTATAAACATTCTTAAGAATCCTCTATACCAAAAACTCTTTGATGAAAAATTCTCAAGGAAATCAGGCAATAATGATAAACCAAATATCATAAACGCTATCATAGCCATTTTCAAAAATAATAGTACGAATGTAGACATTACCATTTTGAACCACTTTTGTAATATATCTGTACCTGCGATTACATAACCACATAAGATTATAGGTGCTATAAGCTGTAGCATACCTAGTTTAATTGTTCTTAATGCTATATCTATAGCAATAATTATCATTTGATATAGCAAATATATTCCAACTGCCGGAGCAATTATTGCATTATACTCTAAATCATATTCTCCATTAGTTTTTGAATTAATTACTCCATCCATTTGCTTTATATAACTAATATCCTCAGTCAATGCTTTATTATATAAATCAGCCCCTTGACTACTTAATGCTTGAGAACTAACTGTTTCATGTGGTTCACAAAAAGAAGCAAATCCATAAGCAGCTAATATTTGCCCAGGATCATTACTAACATTTGGATCCATTCCCAATACTATTTTTTCAACCAATTGATTTTTGACCACATCACTTTGAACTTCATACAGTTTATTAAATCCCATTGGAATTAAAATTATTAAAAATATTGCAGCAACTGAACGCAAAGCGACAGATTTTACACCCTTCTTTTTATCTGAAAACAGATCAGGATTAACTATCGCACTTATGAGCGATATTCCAAGGGCAAACAGCATACAAACACTTATTACTAGATAAATATTACTAGATAATTTTTGTATAGCTTCTGCAGTAAAATACTGATTTGATCCTATATCTATAATAATTCCATACAAATCAGGTATTAAGGGATAAACAGCTTGTACAATATTAAAACTTAAACTTCTAAATATATTTTCCATTCTTAATCCCTCACTCTCCTGTGTCCCCGGTTACAATACATCTTAAATAAGTAAGATTATTTGCTCTATTAGTACCAAATTTACCTGCTATAAACTTTATTAAGACTGGTACAATTATTAATAATATAAATGCTACTAACCTTAATGGAGCTTTCTTTTTCGCTTTTTTAATGTTTTCTTCATCAGATGCCATAACTGCTTTAAAATAATCAAATGAAGCAAATATTATTAACAAGAAAGGAGCCAATAAAGTAACAATACTCCATAACCATGTTATTACTTTAACGTCTTTACATTCTGGTTCATATTCTGAACTCTCCCATGTAATTATTGGAAGTGAAACTGGTTCATATGTATATTCAGATGCTTTATCCAAATCTTCGATTGTTTTATCAACTTTATCTAAAGCGGCTTGTGACTCTTTTAAGAAATCCTTAACTCCTTTTGATTCCATACAACTGCTATCAACCCTAGAACATCCATTTATACAATTCTTATAATCATCAGATTCATAATCCTTATCTATACAATCTGTACATACTTTTGCCCCACAAGCTTTCAAAGCGTTTATACAATCTTTATATGATTGATTTTTATCTTTACATGTATTATAACTATCAGGATCTTCTATTCTAGAACACTTATAAGCGCATTGATCAGCCATTAAAACCTTTTTTTTGTATCTTATTGCATCCTTTTTTTCTACTAATTTATTTGTAGATGATTTAAATACTTCTGGAGTAAATGATGTCCCTATTTTAACACCTTCAAAGAAAGATAATAAATACTTAAAATGATTTATTCTTGTATCGTCCTCCAAATATACTCTATAATACAAATTTTGATGTTCTGCTTCTGTTATTGAAACACTTTCTAAAGTTTTTATATAATCTTCAATTGTATCTTCATCTATATTTGATATGCTTTCAAAAACTGTTACTGTATTAGCACCCATTCCATACATGAATAATTGCATTGATTCAAATGCTTTGAAAAAATCACTTCTAGTATTCCAGCATTGTTTACTAATATTTTTATCATTATTTTGCAAATTATTCTTGTTATAAGTACCTTCTGCATAATCAAATAATTTGCTAGATCCTGTAAAATCAAAGTTTTTCAAGTTGATATAATTAAACCAATCTTTACCACAATCACTTTCTAATTTTTTGTGGTAATTAACCATTTTTTTGTACCAAACACTGTCAAATGTTTCAACATATACCCTTGCCGCATCCTTAGCATCCTCTACCTGTGCTATTTCTTTTTCACCATGATATTGCTTAGAACGATACGGTAATATATAGTAGTCTGATGAAAAATCCGAAATAGATACACTACCATTGCCTTTTTTACTACCACTTATTTTGTAAAAACTTTTTAAATATGTTCTATAAACCTTATCATCTTCTGTACTTTTATATATCATATAATAATTATCTTCTGTTTCAACTTGTTGAAAATTATTTCTTGAATCATGAGATATTGGTTTTACTATATTATCTGATGAGCCAGCAAGACAAGGAAAATCTTCATGATCTGATGATAATTCTTCATAAAATTTAGATTTTTGTTTAAATATATTATTATCTTTTTTTTGTACAACGATATACTTTGGGCATTTTTTATCAGCTTGAATAACAGTTTTTACTCCAGTTGATACTTTTTTTTCATCTGTTTCATTTCCATTTGTGCCAAGCATTTTATATGCGTAAGTTTTATAATATTGTGCATTTTTTACTTTTCCTGCTGTTGCACCTACACTATATCCTGCTGGAGTTAATATATCTCCCCAATCCATTTCAAGAATACCCGCATAAAAGGCATATTTTTCACATTTATATGTTGGGGTAAATTCACTATTAAGATTTGCTTTTATAGAGCATTCGCGCATTCCAGAATTTTGATAACACTTCATATTATCATCTGGTTCTACATAATTACCGCTTGCATCTATACCTGAAAATGGTAAATAATATTCACATTCAAGAGCATTTACTTTATTAATTCCTATAAAAAATATAGAAAAAAGTATAATAAAATATAATGTTTTCTTGTTTATTTTCACCATTTAAAACACCACCTTATTCTACACTTAAAAGTATATCATATTATTTATAAATAAACAACAAAAAGCACTAAAATAATAAAAAAATGATTCTAAATAGAATCATCTTAATATCAATAAAATAGTAATAATTAATTAACGTCGCCTGGATCAGGTAATATTATTCCATTTTTTGGATCTGCTTCAGTCCAACATGTTGCAAAATCAGTTTCTGTATTTGAAGCAATTGTTTTCATTATTATATCAACTAACATAGGTAATAATAAAATTATTATTGCTGCAATTAATCTTTGAACAAATGGTTTTCTCTTTTGTTTAATTTCTTTGTCATCGCCAGCTACTACAGCTTTAAAGAAATCTAATGAACCCCAAATAATTAATGCGAAAGGTACAGCTATTTGTAAAAATCTAATAACTAATCTAGCTATTTGAAATATAAATAATGTCTCTTCCTTACATACATAAAGTTTAATTGTATTATCCAAAAACATAAGTCCCATAATATAATCTCCTTTCCCTAAACTACTTTTATAATACATTCTTTTAATATAAATGTCAAGAAATATAGTATTTTTTTTATTTCTTTTACACATTAATCTTCTATTATATAATCTTCACTTTTATGTGGTTCTTTTAATAGTAAATCATTATAATTTTGTTGTCTTAATACTTCATATACCATAATTGCTACTGTATTTGATAGATTTAATGCTCTTACATCCTTAGTCATAGGCATTCTCATGCATCTATCTAAATCATTTCTTAGTATTTCTTTTGGAATACCAGAACTCTCTTTTCCAAATACTAAATATATATTTTCTTTGGGATTTGAGTAATCAAATGAAGTATGTGGTTTTTTACCATATCTAGTTAAATAATAGAATGTTCCTTCATTTTTTGATTTAAAATCATCCCAATTAGGATATACTTCATAGTTTAATTTATCCATATAATTAGCAGAACTTCTTTTTAAATACTTCTCATCCAAAGAAAAACCTAATGGTTCTATTAAGTGCAACTTAGAATTAGTTGCAACTGCTGTTCTCATAATATTACCAGTATTTCCTGGTATTTCTGGTTCATATAATACTATATTAATCATCTAACAATTCACCTTCTATTTTTACTGTTGTAATATATTTTTGATTTCTTGCATTTATGCTTTTCTTATTAGTGTAATCAAGATTGCCCGAAAGAATTAATGGATTTATCAAATATGTTGAAACATATTGCCTTGATTTTATATTTAAATATTCTCTTATTTCTTTTGCTGTTCTTGCTATTTTGCAATATTTTAGTACTTTTAATTTATAACCATCTATTGTTGTTTGTTGTCCACTTTCTTGTCCACTTTCTTGTCCACTTTCTTGTCCACTTTCTTGAGAATCAAATTCAAAGTAATTATTTCTTAAAACTACTTTAAAACTATTTCTTTCTTCAATAAACTCTGGTTTTGGCAATCCATATTCTTTCATTTCTCTTACTATAGTTGGAATTCCAGAATGTCTATTTTCAATTACAGAACCCTTTTCTTCTAAAATTCTAACAATAGTTGGATTTCTTGACTCCATTGTGGTATCTGTTCCTAGTTTATCAAGTTTATTTGAACCATATAATGCTCCTGGGCTTATTATTTCAATTCTATCGTTATACATGTTGACTGATATATAAGCATTCTCTGTTTGAACACTATAATCCCTATGAATAAGAGCATTTGCAACAGCTTCTCTTAAAGCTTCAATAGGGTATTCAGTTTGATTAATTCTTTTGCCATTTAAATCTATTATAACCCTTGTTTTCATATTTCTTCTTAGAAAGCTGATTGTATCAGATAACATATCTTCAATTGTACCCTCAATACGTTTGTTATCAATAAATCTTTCACCCATTTTACCTATATCACCCAATTTATTACCAGGTACTACAACACACGCGACAAATAACTGTGGATAAAAACTTTGTGGATAATCTCCAAAAATCATTGTACCTGCAAGAGTTGGATATACATTTTGATTATTTCTATCTGTTATTCCACACAATCTCATACATTTATCGATACTATTTTTGGAAAAATTTGGTTTTTCTTCTTTTACTTTGTCTATATACATCTTTAATTGTTTAAAATTTAAATCTTCAATTGTAGAGCGTTTAGTAGGTCTAGTATCTTCAAAAACATGTTCTTTATAACTTTGTAAGGTATACAATTCATAATCTGTCATATTATCATCTCTATCACCAACACGAGTATAAGAACCTGACTTAATACCTTTTGGCTTATAATAACAAGGTTTTCTATTTTGAGAAATCTCATTAATATATACTGCAATAATATTTTTACCTTCATATTCTAACGGAATTATTTCTGGTCTTATTGATGGTTCCATAGAATCAGTGCATAAACTACTAATCTGTTTTTGTAAATCTTTGACATCATAAACTCCTTCTATGCTAAAATTCTTTTCTTCATTAATACCAAATATTATTAATCCCCCATACTTATTTGAAAAACTAGAAATTGTGTCATAACATTTCTTAGGGAATCCCTCATGTGCTGCTTTTACTTCTATTCTATCAGTTTCTGTTTTATATTTTCTTACATATTCTATAGATTCAATTACCTTTGATTCATTCATAATTATACCCCCTTTCTTAATCTTTAATCATCTAACAATTCGCCTTTAGTATCATCTTCAATCATAAATGCATTCGCATCATCAGTATCAAGTTGTAGTTCTGTTATAAATTTTTCACCTAGTTTTATATGAACATTATCCATAATTCCACCTTTAATAGAATCTATTCTTACTCTAACTATTTGATCATCTTTATAACCATATTTTTCTGATTCTTCATATGACATATGAATATGTCTATTTTGAATTATTACACACTTTCTTTTTATAGATTTATTACCATTAATTATCTCTATTTCAGATGCATTTTCTAGTTCTCCTGAATTACAAAGTGGTGCGTTAATTCTAAGATAATAGCAATCTGTTTTAGATAACTCTACTTGTGTTTCATTTCTTAATGGCCCAATTACTCTAACATTTTCTATTTTTCTATCATTATTCTTAATTATAACCTTCTTATCAGATGCATAATTAGGATATTGAGATAGTTCTTTATAAACATTTAATTGTTCATTAGGGAATAATATTTCAAAATCTTCTTTACTTAAATGTATATGTCTTGCACTTACTCCAATATTAATTTTCATTTCAATCACCAATATTATTATATAATAAAGAAAGAAAAAAGGAAATCATATTATTATAATTTCCTTTTTGAATTCTTTTTCATATCATTTAATGCTTTTTCTTCCCAATTCTTAAATTCATCATTGATAATCTTCTTTTTAAATCCAGCTTTAAATAAGAGTAAATTTGATGAACCAACTTTAATATCTTTATCTTGAAGAGATTCTAATCTTTTTTTCATGATGTCCTTTTTTTTAGCTTTTGCGACATCCATTCTTCCTTTTGCTACAGATACCTCTGCATTTCTATTTTGTATTCTTTCATTTCTATTAAACATTATTATTCTTTGTTTGTTATTAATAGAAGTTTGTTTTGTTTTTAAACGTTTTATTCTTGAAGCAATTATTTTTTCTCTTATTGTAATTTTATCTTTATTATTAACAGTTCTTTTAACCATTAATTTTGCAGCAGATTCATCTAATTTATCAATTTTACTTTGTAATTTTCCATACCTTTTAGTATGACTCATTATATTTTTAAATTGAGATTTTCCTCTTTTTATTTCAACATCACCATCTGTTGTATAATCATTCCCATAAGTTTCAAAAAAAGGTTTTACTTCTTTTTGTATTTCACTATTTTGTTCTTCTGGAGTCATTGAAGAATCTTGAGTAATAGAATATATTTTGTCATATAAATTAGTAACAGTACTAATATCAAAAGATAAAGTTTTAATCATGTTTTCTACAGCAATTATTTGCGCTTCAAGACTGCTATCAACCGATAGACCTTTCGATATTAAATCTTTTGCAATTGTCTTTAATTCTTCTTTTCTTTTTTCTGTATCTGCTTTCTCATTTTCTAATGTTTGTTTACAAAATGAAATAATATCTAATATAGAATCATTCATCGCACTATAATTTGGTTCTTTTGCCATTATTATTCACCTGCCTGATTATTAATATATTGTTGAACAAGATTAAATTCTGCCTCATCTTCAATTGCATCTAATGACGCTGTTTCTTCTTGTTCATTTAATATAGAAACATAAGTTTTTAAATATTCCCCTTCTTCTTCATTCTTAGTATAGAAAATGTATTCTTTATCTGGATATTGATCTAATTTAAAAATATCAAGCACTTCAATAGTAACAGGAATATTATTTTCATCTGTTACAGTCAATGTATTATCAAAAACCTCTTCTTCATTTTTTAATTCAAAATTTTCTTCCATTCTTATACACCTCTTTATATTATTATTTCATTAAAAAATATAAATATCAAGAAATTTATTAAAAAAATTATTACTTTACGTGTAATAATATATTTTTTTTATAATAAGTTATAATAGAAAGGATGATTTTATGAATAATAATAGTTACTATCCAAATTATCAAACAGCAGCTGGATATCCAAATCAAGAATACGCTCCTACTGCGGGTAATTCTTTATTTAATGAACAATCATATATAGAGAATATTCTAAGACTAAATAAAGGAAAATTAGGGAAGTTCTATTGCACTTTTCCTGATTCAAACGAATGGAGAGATACTGTATTTACTGGTATTGTAGAACAAGCCGCTAGAGATCATTTAATAATTAGTAATCCTAATACAGGTAAGTGGTATCTTATTCTTATGATATATTTAAATTATGTTGAATTTGACGAAAAAATTAATTACATTAATTTTTAGTACTAATTCTACTAAATTTTTTCATATTTAATCTTTTAAATAAGTAAAAAATATTATATAATATAATAGCGAGATAAAAAAATAAAAATAAATTAAAGAAGGAAGGTTATCCCTTTTTTATTGTCCAAATATCTCGTATTTAGATAATAAATGAGAGTTAAAAAAACTCTCATTTTTATTTTATAAAATCATATAATTCCTTATTAAAATTATGCATACTCTTATCTTTATCTAGTAACTCATCAGTAGTAACTAACAAATAATCATGTAATATTTCTTTATTATTCTTAAATACAGGATCATCCCATGTAATATCTATATGATACCATTTACCATCTATTTTAACCGCATTCCATGCATGATTACCTTCTACTATTTTAATATTATCTAGATTTAACTTATCTAAGAATATACTCATCGCATCACTATACCCATTACATGTCGCATATCCCTCAAATAAAGGACCTATGGCTCTGTCAGAATTATAATTAGATATATCAATCTCTTTAGCGTTATCATATCTATTCTTTTCCACAAGGAAATCATGAAATACTCTTATCTTATCTTTAACATTAGAATAACTATCAATATTAAGTCTATCAAATAACTCATCCATCTTATCATTAATCTTATCTATATCTTCTTTAGAATACTTCTTCTTAATAAAAACCTTAACTTTACCTGATTCATTATAACTAGAATCAATTACTCTATATGAATTATATGGATGCACTAACTGATTAATATAAGTAAATAACTCTTTATCATCTGATAATTCCTTAATATCATCTAAGCAAGCACTATAATCACAATAAAAAGAAAAATCATTAAAACCACTATCTAAATAAGTATAATAAACATTTAATAATTCATCTTTACTAGAAGCATTAAAATCTTTAGTTAACTTAACTTTACTAGAATAATTATCATACTTATATTCTTTATTACTAATAGACATAATATTATAATTAATAAAAAAATATATCTTATCAAATATATTATTAATAACCAAAAAACTTGTAATAACAATAGTACTTAATAATATAAGAATATATATTACTTTCTTCTTCATATTTTCACCTATTAAAATTATAACAAAAATAGATTGAATAAATCAATCTATATTATCTAGAAACATTATTTATATCTATTTTAATCTTACACCTTCCATATAACCATTACCATTTAAAGAAGACCCACTATTTTGGTAAGCACAAATCCAGACACATGTTTGAGTAGATATATTTATTCTTGCTATACTTGTAGATATACCTGTAGCTGGTGCCGAGTGATGTTTTATCCCCATTCTACCAACAGTGGTAGAACATGAACTAGAACTACCTGCACATACCCCTGGAGTAGATTGTTCTTCCTTAGTAATTCTTAAAGCTCTAAGTCCTGTATCATTTGAAGAGAAGTAAAAATGTCCAACTAAAAGATACGTCCCACTTTCTTCAAGAATTAATCCGGTTACTAACTTCCATGACCCTGAAGGAACAGTTACTGATGTAAGAGGATTTATTACATTTTGTTTACTTATATGGTCAACACTACTTTCCAATGATGTTAACCTATTATCTAAACTAGTATATTCCGATGCAACAGTAGATAACTCCTTGCTTGGGCTCTTAATACTATTACCCTTTTTATTTGAATTTATATAATTAGTTGTTATAATAGTCGATAAAATACTAGTGACTGCAACCATTAATAACAATAGTAATTTTCTTTTTGTAAATCTTATCTTCATAAACATCTCCTTATTTTATTTTAATAGCAATAATTGCTGGCGTAACATTTAAAGCACTACCACTATTTTGTCTAGCACAAAGATAAAATGTCTGAGTCGATGTTGGTTCTAAAATACTAGCAAAACCTATGATAGTGCTATTAGTGGTAGATACCGCAGGAACAACTGTTGTTCCAAGAATTCCTCCCACAGAAGTAGAACATGTGTCTTCCTCATACATTATTATATACCTATGCCCAGAAGTTGAAGTTGAGGCAAAACCTCCACTAGCCGCTACTAACCAGGTCCCCGCTGTCAACTGAACAGAAGCTCCTGTATAGTAAAAAGTAGACGAATTAGATGCAATAGATTTAGCTGATGGTGATGAGTATTTAAAAGTAGCAAAATTGCTATTTTTTGTTTCTAAAGTAGTAGTTCTGCTTTCTAAAGTGGTATAATCAGTTCCTTTAGTATACAATTCATCAATTGCGTCCTGCACTTTAGTTGCGGATAATCCACTTGATGTATTATTATAATTAACATTTGCTGAATCAAATAAAATTGCAGCATATGTGGTACTAGCACTTATTAGCAATACAAAAGCGATAACAATAATCAAAAATAATAGATTTTCTTTAATTATATTTTTCATAGAATTCTCCCCTTTTTTATTTTAATCTGATTGAAACTAAACGTCCATTTACTGTTAAAGCACCTCCACTATTTTGATATGCCTGAAGAGTAAAGGTAGTAGAACTCGTAACATTATAAAAACGAGATGTTGCTAATGAAGTATATGTTCCACTTGTTGCTTTTGAAGAATCAATTGAATCTAAATTAGTTTCTTTTGAATTATTTAAGAATACTCTTCTAGTACCAGTAGCGTTTGCATTAAATCTTGCTGTACCTATAACTATATATACTCCTGGATTAGTTATTGTGATAGTAGCTACAGTTGTTTTTGTATTATTACTAACTGAAACAGCAGCAGGAGTATCAATAGGTCCTTTTCCCATATTTGAAAAAATTGTTTCCAAAGCATCAATTCTACTATCTAATCCACTGTAATGGTTAGCATAAGTAGCTAGTTCATCAATTGCTCCTTGCACATTAGTAGAAGTTATTTCCTTGGTACCAGGAGCATAACTTACTTCACTAGAAGCAAATAATGTAGTAGCAGCAAATGAAGTAGATACACTTATTACTATTGTTAATATAATAATAATTATTCCAAACAATACTTTTTTCTTATTCATAAAATCACCTTTTTCATATATCTTATATCATTTTATAAATCTATCATTTTTTCTTTTATTATTCTTATAATTATTGTATCATTTAACTACTTTTTCTTCAATATAATTATTATATTTTTTTATATTTATACCAATTATCCATATCATTATAATAATTACTTAATAAACTTATTTGTTTTCTATCCTTATAAAATTACCTTAATTATATAATAAGTTGGAAAAAAGAAATCAATATAATTGATTCCTTACTCCACACCAAATTATCTAGAACTGTAAAAGAGAGCTGATTATCTCAGTTCTCTCCTAAGTTCTGCTATCATATATTTTCACATCAGTTAATATATAATCGATTATCTAGAACCGTTAATATGCTCCTGCATTATGAAGTATTCTTGCTATTGCATCTAATGCACATTGTGCATCTGTACATGCTGTACCTGATGCATTAGTCAATGATGAATTATTAGTATATGATAGATTCTCTGCCCATACCGCAACTGCATTTGCATATAAAGTAATACCACTTGTACTTAGTGAATATGAAGCACCTACAGCTGTTCCACTTGTTGCGCCACTTGTTGTATTCCAACCAACTGATGCATATCCAGAATTTGGTGTAATGGTTGGTAATACTACACTACATGAAGTACTAGATGTTGTTACTTTACATGAACCAGTTGATGCGCCTATACCTGAAACATTACTTCCTTTAGCATAATTAACATTAAATTGATATATTGTATACAATGTTTTTGAACTACTATTAGCTGCAGCAGATACCGTTGCATATTCAGCAGTTGTATCTTGTGCTGTTGATAATCCACTCCATGCTGAACTTCCAGGTCCTGTTGAAGTAGTATAATTACTTGTTCCTGTTGCACTTGTACTTAATACTGAATCAGACATAGCAGATGTTGAAGTAAACCATTGATTACGATATAGAGTCCTACTTGTGTATGAACTACCATTGTAATAATAATTTGTTACATCATCTGAAGTGCTTGAACCAGCTGAACTATATACTGCATAATACGTTACCCCTGCATATGGATAATCTCCAGTATTCATAGTTCCAGTTGTACTTGCTAAACCAGCATATTGATTATTATAGGTACCTACACTGTTAGAAACTGTAGAAGGTATGTTAATACTTCCTGAAAAACCAGCGGTTGTTGTACTAACAGGCCATAAATATATAGCACCTTGAGCAGATGTATTTTTTATCGTAGTGGATCCGCTTGTTGAGTTACTGTTATAATAAAACTTTAAAGTAGGAAGATAATATGCTTTTTGATAAAAGATTGTTGTTGATGTTTTTGCAGCATCACTTATCTTATCACATGTACCTCCTCCACTAACTGCCGTACATAAAGTAATATATGGATCATAACCATCATATATTGATTGAGTATATGGTGTAAAGTTACTTGTTCCACTAGAACTATCTGATAATACTGTCGTATAAGTACTATCATTTCCAATTGAATTTCTATATAATGTTTGACTCGTTACAGTACTTGTACTATTTGGATAATAATTTGTAACACTCGCTTGATATGATTTATACCAGTTTGCGCTTGATGTATTTGGAGTTTCACTTGAAATTGAACTAGAGCTACTTGACCATCCAACACTGGACGTTCCATAAGGAGTTACTTCTATAGGATTTAATGATGGTATAGTAAAGTTTGTCTCAATTGTTTCTGCTGCACTAGCTGTACACCTTATATAACTATTTGCATTATTACCTTGAACATATGATCTTGTACCTGTATTAGAACTTGAATAATAGAATTTTGGTGTTACTGATTTATATAATATTGCATATGCTGTTGTGATATCGCTTTCTGCTAAGTTCGATAAATAATTATATGATTTTGTATTTGTACTTGCTTCAGTAGCTAATCCATAAACATAATATCCACTAACAGAACTAGAAATTGAATAAGATGTTGTTGATGTCTGTTGTGTATTTATTACTGCTTTCATTTCAGTACTACTACTATAGAATTCATTTCTGTAAAATAAATAAGTATCTCTTGTGGTTGACGTCTTTGGATAATAAATAGTTATTTGACTATTATTACTATAATATGCATAGTATGACGACCCACCTTTAAACTCTGTAGCAGTTGTTATTGTTGTACTTGAACTACTTATTCCTTTATATGCGCTATTATATTTACCTACACTGCTACTTACTGCGTTTGGTACACTTGTTGTTGTTCCATGATCCGTATACATTGAACTAGTACTTCCACAGTAATATGTACTTGTTACACTGCTTGTAGCAGTAGCGTCATTAAATGACCCACTAACAGTATTGCTATTATAATGGAATGTTGCATCTTCACTTGCTGTTGTTACTGCATAGTATATAGTTGAACTACTTGAAACTACTTGTGAACTATTATTTACTGCATATGAAGTTGTACTATTAACTGTTGATGTTATTCCATTAAATGTTCCTTTTAAACTACTTAATGTAACACTAGTTGCTTGTGTAGTACCAGTATTGCTAGTTGCAGTTACTGGTGTATATTTAGTTCCTGTTCCATAATATGAATTTCTATATAATGCTGAACTTGTACTACTTACTCCATTACTTGTATTTGGATAATATATAGCTAATGCTACTCTATAAGATTTATACCAACTTGCACTTGAAGTATTTGGTGTAGTACTTCCTATTGTACTTGCACTTGATTGCCATCCTACACTTCCTGTTCCAAATGGCGCTACTTCTGCTGGACTTAACGTTGGTACAGTAAAGTCTGTATTACTTACTTCTGCTGCACTACTTGTACATCTTATATATTGATTTGCAGCTGTTCCTTGAATACTTGCTTTTGTTCCATCAGAAGCACTAGAATAATAGAATGTTGGTGTTACTGATTTATAAAGAATTGCATATGCTGTTGTTGTTCCACTGCCTGCTAATGCTGATACACTCGCATATGTTTGTGTATTTGCACTTGCTGCTGTATGGAATCCATATAAATCATATCCACTTACACTACTACTAAATGTGAAGTTTCCTGTTGCTGTATTTGTTGAATTTATTACTGAAGTCATAGCACTTGCACTTGTAAAGTATTCATTTCTATAGTATGAATATTTATCTCTTGTTGTTGCTGTCTTTGGATAATAGATATCTACTGATTTACTATAGAATGCATAGTATGTTGTTGTTACTGTATTTACTGTTGCTGCTGTCATATTAAATCCAGCTGATACTCCTGCATACGTACTTCCATATCTACCTTTACTTCCACTTACTTCTGTTGGAACAGTTATTGCTCCATCACTTACTTTACTATTCTTTGTTGCACTATATGTTGTTCCATTTGTTGTACTTGTATAATTATTTACTTGTGTTCCACTTGCTTGTTTTGTTGCTACTGTAAGTGTTCCATTTCCTGTTCCACTATTATAGTAGAATGTTGCTGTTACTGTATCATTAACATTTCCTGTATAGTATGCATAATATGTTGAAGTTGCTGTATTTAGGGTTGCTGCTGTTGTGCTTCCAGATGATGCTGAAACTCCTGCGTATGCTTCTCCCTTAACACCTGTACTATTACTTACTGTTGTTGGTACTGAGAAGCTTGAATTACTTATTTCTGCTGCACTACTTGTACATCTTATATATTGATTTGCTGCTGTTCCATTTACACTTGCTTGTGCTGATCCATTATAGTAATAGAATGTTGGTGTTACTGATTTATATAATAATATATATACTTCTGTTGTAGTGCTATTTGCTAGGTCATTATCAGTTGCATATGTAACAGAATTTGTACCATATGATGTTGCATATCCATAGAAATTATATCCATCTATAATTGTCATTGTAGACATTGGATATACTTCTGCTTTCATTGTACTACTACTATCATAATATTCATATCTTGGGAAAACTGATGATGAACTTGTTGTTGTTGTTAATGGGATATGGTAAGTTATGGATTCTCCATACATTGGATAATATGTTTGACCTGCTACAAAAGTTGTTGTTGGAAGAATAGTATAACCGTAATTATTTCTAAATTCAATAGAATCATTACTTCCGTATTTTCCTTTACTTGAACTTACAACACTTGGTACACTTGTTGTTGTTCCATGACTTGTACCCATTGCACTTGAACTACTACAATAATATATGCTTGTTAAACTAATTGTAGTCGTTGCATCAGTAAATGTTCCAATTGTTGAACTACTATTATAGTGGAATGTTACATTCTCACTACCTGCAGTTACAGCGTAATAAATAGTTGAACTACTTGAAACTACTTGTGAACTATTATTTACTGCATATGGAGTTGTACTATTAACTGTTGATGTAATACCGCTTAATTTTCCTTTTAAACTACTTAATGTAACACTAGTAGCTTGTGTAGTACCTGTATTGCTAGTTGCAGTTACTGGTGTATATTTAGTTCCTGTTCCATAATATGAATTTCTATATAATGCTGAACTTGTACTACTTACTCCATTACTTGTATTTGGATAATATATAGCTAATGCTACTCTATAAGATTTATACCAACTTGCACTTGAAGTATTTGGTGTAGTACTTCCTATTGTACTTGCACTTGATTGCCATCCTACACTTCCTGTTCCAAATGGCGCTACTTCTGCTGGACTTAACGTTGGTACAGTAAAGTCTGTATTACTTACTTCTGCTGCACTACTTGTACATCTTATATATTGATTTGCAGCTGTTCCTTGAATACTTGCTTTTGTTCCATCAGAAGCACTAGAATAATAGAATGTTGGTGTTACTGATTTATAAAGAATTGCATATGCTGTTGTTGTTCCACTGCCTGCTAATGCTGATACACTCGCATATGTTTGTGTATTTGCACTTGCTGCTGTATGGAATCCATATAAATCATATCCACTTACACTACTACTAAATGTGAAGTTTCCTGTTGCTGTATTTGTTGAATTTATTACTGCTGTTGTGGCACTTGCACTACTATAATACTCATTTCTATAGTATGAATAACTATCTCTTGTTGTTGTAGTCTTTGGATAATATATTGTTACACCACTGCTATATATTGCATAATAAGTAGTATTTGCACTTATAGTTTTAGTAGTATCATCCTTACCAATTGCTGATGTCATATTAAATCCTGTTGAGTATCCTGCATATGCTGAATTATATTTACCAACACTACTTCTTCCAACTACGTCTACTGAACAACTAGTTGATTGAGCAGTACCATTATAAGTTGCTGCTAAATCACATGTTTTATTTTCTGATGAATTAGTAAATGATCCACTATTAGTATTACTATTATAATTAAATGTCGCTGTTAAAGTTACTTTAGCCTTTGTTGTTTGTGCATATAAGTTTAGTGTACCACTTGATGTTAAGCTTACATTTGTTTGACCACTTGTATAACTTGCTGTATGTGTCCCTGATGCTGTACTCCAACCTACTACTGTTGGTGTATTACTTGGAGCCTCTATTGTTGGCATTGTTACTGTTGCACTACAGCTTGTTGATTGTGCAGTTCCATTATATGTCGCTGCTATTGTACATAAATCATATTCTGTATCTGCTGTTTTCTTTGTTCCATTATATGTGAAACTTGTATTTCCATTTACAAAGAATTTTACTTTTCTTGTTTCTGCTGCTTTTGTTGTTTGTGCATATAAGTTTAGTGTACCACTTGATGTTAAGCTTACATTTG
>CAZJSD010000003.1:0-11121 GCA_964548815.1 uncultured Muribaculaceae bacterium | reverse complement strand
TGAAACTTGTATTTCCATTTACAAAGAATTTTACTTTTCTTGTTTCTGCTGCTTTATATGTTTGAGCATAATAATTTGGATTATTAGAAATTGATACTGTTGAATCATGTGCAGTACAACTAGAACTTGTTCCTGTAGTTGATGTTGTAAATCCACATACATTTGGTGTATTGCTAGGTGCAGTTATTTGTGGTGTTGGAACACTACAACTAGTTGAAGTACCTGATGTCGTACATGAACATGTAATTGCTCCTGTAGTAGCATTCTTTGTACATCCTGTTGGTGTAGATAAAGAACTCGTTCCATTTCCGTTTACATTATATACTGCTGTTCTTGTTATACCATTTACTGTTAAGGTATATGTCATATCAATATCTTTAGTATTATAATTATCATTTCCTTCGGCATGTGCTTTTACAACTATTGTATACGTACCTGTTGGTGTATTTGCTGCAGTTTGTATACTTGCAGTAGTATTAGTTGGAATACTAAAGTAAGTTACATTAGTATTTCCACTCTTTTGTGATTGTATACTATATTTTACTGTTCCTTGAGCACTCGCTGCGGCTGTAAATGCTTTGCTTTGAGCACTTGTACTAAATGTTACACTTCCACTTTGTGGTGTTGTAAATGTCATTGGATTTTCTGCTTTACTAAATGTTAAATTGAATACTTTACTTGCTGCATTATAGTTATCTGTCGCTGCACTTGTTACTGTTACTTTTACTGTTGTTCCTACATTTATACTTCCTAAGCCTGTACATGTTACTGTTGTTCCACTTATTGAACAACTTGCACTTGTATTATCATCACTTACACTTAATGTGCCTCCATGATTTGTTTTTATCGCAAATGTTGTACTTGCTGTTCCATATGTAATACTCTTATCTGCATCTAATGTTACATAGCCTGACGCTTTATTAATAGTAAACGATTTACTTGTTGTTCCGGTATAAGTTGCATTTGTTGTACTGTTATAAGAACCTAGTGTTGTTATAGTTACAGTTCCTGTACCTGCATTTGTATTATTTGAATAACTTACAGCGTAATCTGTACCTTGTGTAAGTGTTGTACTTCCATCTTTTACAGTTACTGTTGGTGTTTTTTCGCTACCATTATAAGTATAAGTATCTTCTGATAGAGTTATTGTTAATGAACTCATTTCTTTTGACCAATTTGCTGTAAATGATTTATCTCCAACACTTCCTGTTGGTATTGTTTTTGTTACGCTCGTACTATATGTTGATGTCAAATTGTTTGTTTCATATATTTCATATATATGTTTATCATATCTATATGCTTCTGAAGATACATAATTAGCTACTACTGAAAATTTAATATATGATGCATCTGATGGCGTTGTAAATGTAATAACCTTTGTATTTCCATAGTTTGATCCTGCCAGTCTTGTTCCACTAGAGTTAAATATTGCATAACCTGGAGCATTAGAACTTCCTGAGTTTACAATTGTATACGAAGTGTTTGGTTTAACACTTACTTGATATACATTATAAGCTGAATGAGATACTAATGTTCCATCACCCTTAATGTATTTTCCAGCATTTGCAGCTGTTGCACTTTTATCAAATAGATTATTACTACTCCATCCATCAAATGTATATCCACTTCTTGTTGGATTTGCAAGTGTAATATCATTACTTTCAATATTATAACTTGATGGGTTGCCACTTTCATTTGTACCACCATTTAAACTATAAGATATATTATATGAAACTGGTGTCCATTGTGCTGTTATTGTTACATTACTTATTCCTCTAAATGTACCGCTTGGATATGCTGCAGTCCAATATGGACCAGAAACGGCATTTCCGCTTATATCATACATACTATGAGCAGATTGCCATCCTTTAAATGTATAGCCTGTTTTTGTTGGTACTCCAATAGAATTATTATTAGTTGAACCGTAGGTTAAAGTTTTTGTACTATTACTTGTTGTATTATTATATGTTCCTCCGTTAGGATTAATTGTTAAAGTATAATTTTTTGGAGTAAAATTTGCTGTATATGATTTATTTCCAGTTGAACCCTTTGTTATACTTACACTTGTTTGAGGAGTTGAACCATTTGATCCAGTCCAACCTGCAAAAGTATGACCTATTTTTGTTACAGGATTTAACGCAAATGTATTCGTTTCTATATTGTAAGTAGATGGATTTGAAGATTTTATATAACAATGTTTAAATATTCCTGAAGCCGGATCCGAACCAAATGATGCTGTTGAACAACTTATTGAACTAGTTGCCTCTTTACATACGTATGTGTCATTTGCTCCAAAACATACTTCTTTAGTTCCAGTAAATGAACAAGTTCCACCTTCAGTAGTACATTCTTCTCCTACATAACCACTTGCTAAATCATACGATAAATTATAGTTATCTATTACCCAATGTGCATATAATGTTCTATCACCAGCCGTTGTATATATATTATTTACAAATGATCCTGCATTGTTAACATATTGAGTTCCAGAGCCACCTGTACTTGTATAATAACCTCCAAATGTATATCCAGTTTTACTAGGATTATCTATGTAATAACCACCTCTTAAACATGTTGTTAATGTGCTATCTGTATAATAATAGCATAATACTCCATCTACTGTTTTAGTTGTATTATATTGATAATATGCATTTTGTGTGCCAGCACTTGTTGCTGACTGATTATCTAATGTTATATGGTATATATTTGCTGTTCTAGTAAAGTTAGCTGTTACTGAAGTATTTGCTGTTATACCAGTTGATGAAGCTGGTGACCAAGAGCTTAATACTGTTGTATATCCAGTTGCATCTTTTACACTTGCTGTAATAGTACTTGGATAATTTCTTGTACTAGTTCCTGTTGTTATACCATTTACTGTTAATGTACCTCCACTAGTTGTATATTTAGCACCACTAATTATATTTATTGGTGAACCACTAACGGTACCATAATTAGTATTATTAGGTGCTGCTGATACTTGTAATACAGATACTGGTATTTCACATACAGATCCATCATTAGAAGTATAATTAGTTCCATCACTATTTATTGCTTTTAAATATACTGTTCTAGAGCCAGTAGCGGCGATTATTGTATTTAAATAATCATATCCTTGATAAGCTGTTGAACTAACTGTTGTATAGTTTATTCCATCTATACTTATTTGAGTTGCTGTTGAATTAGAACCTGGTGTCCATGTTACATAACCACCTGTAGATACTGCACATTGTGTTGGTTTTGGTACTTCTTTCTTAGTAATTGTTACAGTACTACTTCCTGTAGCATCATTATAGTAAGTACCTCCAGTTACCTTATAATAAACTGTAGTTGTATCAGTTACGTTAGTATATTTTGGTAATAACTCATACCAATTATTATACGCACCTGTACTTGTTACTGTATTTCCATAACTTGTAGTTGTTCCAGAAACTATTGTTTTTCCATCCCAACTAGAACTTGTTACTTTTACTGATGCACTATGTTCATAACCATCATATATAGCTGAATAAGCTGAAGAAGTAACACTTAAATTTTGTTTTGCTACTGTAGCAGTACCATTATTTGTTGCATCTGTAGCATCATCTAAATTCTTACTGTTATAATTAGCTAAACTAGCTACTATTCTAACATATATAGTTTTACCTACTTGTTCTTTAGGTATTGTATAAGTACAAGTATTACTACTTACTGTAGCATCTGCCAACTTATTAGCAGAAGTTATGCTTGTATGATACCAAGTACATGTATAATTAGCAGTTGGTGAAGTATTAGTTATTGTTGCTGTTAAAGTATTACCCCAAGTATTTGTTCCACTTATTACTACACTACCACCTGTCATGCTTGCTGCTTGTGGTGTTAAGTTTCCTGAACTTGTTATTGTATAGTTTGTATTTGAGAAACTTAATGTATATTTTCCACTTGCTGCACTTCCGGCATATTGATATGTTGTTCCTGCTACATTTGTATATGGTGTATATGTTACTTGTAATGTTTCACTCTTTACTCCTGTATTTATTGTTCTTGCATATGTTCCTCCTGATGACCATGTTGGTGTATATGCTGTTAATACTGAACTTGTTAATTCTTTCTTTGCTACTGTTACTGTTGTTGTATTACTATAATCGTTATAATATGTTCCTCCTGTAACTTTGTAGTATATAGTCTTTGCTCCGTTTGTCCAATCTTTATATCCTGGAGTTAAACTATAACTTGTATTATATTCTCCTGCGCTTGTTACTGTATTTCCATAAGCATTTGTTGTTCCTGATACTATTGTCTTTCCATCCCATGCACTACTATTTACTTTTACTGTTCCATTATGAGTATCCCCATCATATTGTGCACTATATGGTGTTGCTGTTACGCTTAAGTTTTGTTTTGCTACTGTTGCTGTTCCATTATTTGTTGCATCTGTTGCATCATCTAAGTTCTTATTATTATAATTTGCTTTTGATGCTACTATCCTTACATATATTGTTTTACCTACTTGTTCTTTTGGTATTGTATATGTACATGTATTACTACTTATAGGTGCATCTATTAATTTATTAGCTGCATCTATGCTTGTATGATACCAAGTACATGTATATGAATCTGGTGTTGGACTTGGTGCTGTTATTGTTGCTGTTAATGTTTGTCCCCATGTATTTGTTCCACTTATTATTACACTTCCACCTGTCATACTTGCTGCTTGTGGTGTTAAGTTTCCTGCACTTGTTACTGTGTAGTTTGTATTTGAGAAACTTAATGTATATTTTCCACTTGCTGCACTTCCGGCATATTGATATGTTGTTCCTGCTACATTTGTATATGGTGTATATGTTACTTGTAATGTTTCACTCTTTACTCCTGTATTTATTGTTCTTGCATATGTTCCTCCTGATGACCATGTTGGTGTATATGCTGTTAATACTGAACTTGTTAATTCTTTCTTTGCTACTGTTACTGTTGTTGTATTACTATAATCGTTATAATATGTTCCTCCTGTAACTTTGTAGTATATAGTCTTTGCTCCGTTTGTCCAATCTTTATATCCTGGAGTTAAACTATAACTTGTATTATATTCTCCTGCGCTTGTTACTGTATTTCCATAAGCATTTGTTGTTCCTGATACTATTGTCTTTCCATCCCATGCACTACTATTTACTTTTACTGTTCCATTATGAGTATCCCCATCATATTGTGCACTATATGGTGTTGCTGTTACGCTTAAGTTTTGTTTTGCTACTGTTGCTGTTCCATTATTTGTTGCATCTGTTGCATCATCTAAGTTCTTATTATTATAATTTGCTTTTGATGCTACTATCCTTACATATATTGTTTTACCTACTTGTTCTTTTGGTATTGTATATGTACATGTATTACTACTTACTGTAGCATCTGCTAATTTATTTGCTGCAGTAATACTTGTATGATACCATGCACATGAATAATTAGCAGTTGGATTTGTATTTGTAATAGTAGCTGTTAATGTTTGTCCCCATGTATTTGTACCACTTATTACTACACTACCTCCGCTTAATGTAGCATTGTTAATAGTTAAATCGCCTGCTGTACTAACACTATAATTTGAGTCACTTAAACTTAATGCATATTTACCATCAGTATTAGATGTTGCATATTGATATGTTCCAGAAGTATTACTATATGGTGTATATGTTAAATTAATTGTTTCTGACTTAACACCTGTTGAATAATTAGTTCTAGTATATGAAGTGCCACTAGCCCATGTTACTGAATAAGCGCTAATAGCTAATTGTTTTGGTGTAATCTTTAATGTTGCATTTGTTGTTCCACTTGTATAACATTGTACTGTATTGTGGTTTGTATCTCCTGCAACTTGTACGTATACTGTTTGATTTGTTCCTGCATTTTTTGCTGATGGATTTGTAGTACTCCAACTTCCTGTTGAACTTGTTCTATATTGTACTGTTCCTCCTGATGCATTATTACCAACAGTAATTGTATGTGAATCTCCATCATATTCTTCATCATAGCTTGTTAATGTAGGACATGTTGCATTTACTTTACTTATTGTTAAGTTTCCAGCTGATTCTATTTCATAATTATCGTTTGCTGGACTAATTGCTAATGTATATTTACCACTTGCTGTACTCGTTGCATATGTATAACTAGTTCCTGCAGTATTTGTATTTGGAGTATATACAAGAGATATTGTCTCTGTCTTAACTCCTGTTAAGTAATCACTTCTTGTATATGAAGTTCCACTTACCCAATTTACTGTATAAGCAGTTATTGCTAATTTCTTCTTAGAAATCTTTAATGTTGCATTTGTTGTTCCACTTGTATAACATTGTACTGTATTGTGGTTTGTATCTCCTGCAACTTGTACGTATACTGTTTGATTTGTTCCTGCATTTTTTGCTGATGGATTTGTAGTACTCCAACTTCCTGTTGAACTTGTTCTATATTGTACTGTTCCTCCTGATGCATTATTACCAACAGTAATTGTATGTGAATCTCCATCATATTCTTCATCATAGCTTGTTAATGTAGGACATGTTGCATTTACTTTATTTATTGTGAAATCGCCTGCACTACTTATTGAATAGTTATTATTTGCTGGACTAATTGCCAATGTATATTTACCACTTGCTGCGCTTCCGGCATATTGATAAGTTGCTGCTGTTGTAGCATATGGAGTATATACTAGAGATATTGTCTCTGACTTAACTCCTGTTGAATAATTACTTCTTGTATATGAAGTTGCACCTGTCCAGTTTACTGAATGTGCACTTATAGCTAATTGTTTTTGACTAATTGTTACTGTCTTACTTCCACATGTAACAGTATTGTGGTTTTCATCACCCTCAACCTCTACATATACAGTCTTTGCTCCGTTTGTGAAGTCTTTATATGTTGGTTTTGTTGTTGTCCATGAACTTCCATCTCCTGTAGTTGCTGTTCTATATTTTACTGTTCCTCCAACGGCATCATTACCTACACTTATTCCATGGTAATCTCCATCATATTGTGCACTATAATTTCCTAATGTTGGACATGCTGCATTTATTGCTGTTAATGTGAAGTTCCCAGCTGTATTAATTATATAATTTGTTGAATCTGATAATGATAATGTATATTTACCACTTGCTGCACTTGCTGAATATGTATATGTTGCGACAGTATTAGATGCTGGTGTATATGTTAAAGTGATTTTTTCACCATTAACATTTGTTTCATAATTACTTCTTGTATAAGTACTTGCACCGCTTACCCATGATGTACTAAATGCACTTATATCTAGTGATTTTGGACTTATTGTAAATGTACCGCCTGCATCTATTTGATAGTTGCTTGTTGAACCTGTACCATTAGACATTGTTACTGTATATTTACCACTTGCTGCACTTGTTGCATATGTATAAGATGCAGCTGTCTTTGCATATGGTGCATAAGTTAAACTTAAGGTTTCACTACCTATTCCTGTAGAATATGATCTAGTATAACTCTTTGTTCCATTATATACTGCACTATAGTTTCCTATTGATAAACTCTTTGGAGATATTGTTACTGTCTTGCTTCCACATGTTACAGTATTATGATTTCCATCTCCTTCTACTTCTACATATACTGTCTTTGCTCCATTTGTGAAGTCTTTATATGTTGGTTTTGTTGTTGTCCATGTACTACCATCTCCAGATGTTGCTGTTCTATATTTTACTGTTCCTCCAACCGCATTATTGCTAACACTTATTCCATGGTATTCACCATCATATTGTGCACTATAATTACTTGTTGTTGGACATGTTGCATTTATTTTCTTTACTTTAACTATATAAGTAGCAGTTGTTGTTGCGCCTGTATTAACATCTGAAGCAGTTATAGTTAATTGATATCCTGTTTCATTTGCTGGTGTATTAGCTTTTACAGTTATATTTCTACCACTTAAACTAAAGTATCCACTTGCATTTCCATCAGTTATTGAATAATCGTATTCATCTGATCCTCCAGTTGCAGCATTAATAGCATTTTCTATAGTTTGAGCAGTTGATGAATTATAATTGCTTTCAACTGTTGCTCCAACTAATGATATTGGATTAGCTGCAAAATTTGCTGTAACAGTTGCATTTGCGGTAATTCCATCTGAAGAAGATGGTGACCAATTCTCTAAATGCCATCCATTATTAGCTGTTGCTGTTATTGTACTTGGGTAATTTCTTGTACTAGTTCCTGTTGTTATTCCATTTACTGTTAATGTATTTCCACTAGTTGTATACTTAGCACCATTTATTACCTTTATTGGTGTACCACTTACTGAACCATAAGTAGAATTATTTGCTGATGCTGATAATGTATATACTGTTAATGGTTTTGTTGAATCATTATTTACTGTTGTAATCTGACATACTGATCCACCATCTACTGTATAATTTGTTCCATCACTATTTATTGCCTTTAAATATATTGTTCTATTTCCTGTTGTTGCTGTTATTACATCAAGATAATCAAAACCTTGATATGCAGTTGTTCCAACAGTTGTATAGTTTATTCCGTCTATACTTATTTGAGTAGCTGTTGAATTAGAACCTGGTGTCCATGTTACATAACCACCTGTTGAAACCTTACAATTTGTAGGTTTTACTACTTCTTGTGGTGTTATTGTAACTGTACTACTACCTGTATAATCATTATAATATGTTCCACCTGTAACCTTATAATATATTGCCGTAGCTGGTGTTACATTTGTATATTTTGGTTGTAATTCATACCAAGTATTATATGCTCCTGTACTTGTTACTGTAGTTCCATAACTTGTACTTGTTCCTGATACTATAGTTGAACCATTCCAATCAGCACTATTTACTTTAATTGAAGCACTATGCTCATGTGCATCATATACTGCTGAATATGCTGATGCTGTAACATTTAAGTTTTGTTTAGCTACTTTAGCTGTACCATTAGCTGCTGCTGTAGTAGCTACACTTAATGTCTTAGTTGCATAGTTAGTTGCGCTAACTGTAATAACTACATATATATTTTTTCCTACTTTTTCTTTCGGTATTTGATATGTTTGTGAAGTAGCTCCAGAAATTGCAGTTCCACCTGTTGTTGCTCCATCTGTTGATGTTTCATACCACTGATAAGTAAATGTACATCCAGAACTTGGTGTTGTACAAGTAGGATTAGCAGTTAATGTTTGTCCCCATGTATTTGTTCCTGTTATTGATGCACTTGCTACTATTGTCGCACCAGTTATTACAAAGTTTCCTGCACTATTAATACTATAATTATTATTTGGTTGAGTTATTGTATAAGTTGTTGGATAAGTATATGTTCCAACTGAGTTAGCACTTGGTGTATATGTTAAATTTACTTTTTCAGAACCTACACCAGTAGAATAATTATTTCTAGCATATGTAGATGCCCCGTCTACCCAAGTTACTTCGTATGCTGATATATCTAATGCTTTTTTAGCTACTGTAACATTAGTTGAGGTACTAGTAACACTATTATAATTTGTAGTTGCTACGGCTGTTAAAGTAACAGCTACGCTTCCATCATTAGCTTTTACTGGTGTTAATGTTACAGTCTTAGTAGCATTATTTACTGAACATGTTACTACTGTAGTATTACTACTTTCACAAGTAACATTACCGTCTCCATTATAAGTATATGTATAAGTATCATTTGTTCCATAAGTTAATGCTTTTGAAGCAGGTACTGTTAATGTTGGTGTAATCTTAGCAACTGATAATGTACCAGCTACTGGTGAAGATGCACTAAGTTGATAATTAGAAGTTGCTGATATACCTGTTACAGATATTGTATATGTTCCTGCATTAACAACTGTATCTTGATCTATAGTAGTACTATCTTTTTTAATTGTATATACTGGTGTTCCAGTTACTGCTTGAGCTGCTGTTTCACTTCCAGCCATACCTGTTACTGTATATGAATAATCTACAGTATTAGGTTTTGTACCATAATTAATATTTTTATTATCTACTGTTACTGTTACTGTTTTCTTATTAATTGTAACTGAACTACTAGAACATGTTTTACCATTATGATTTCCATCTGCAACAACTTTTATATAAATAGTCTTTGCTCCATTTGTCCAATTTGTATATGTTGGTAAAGTTGTAGTCCATGAACTATTATCAGTACTATAATATATAGTTCCTCCTACAGCACTTCCAACTGTAATTGTATGTGGATTTGTATCATATGTTCCAGAGTATGATGATACGCTAGGACATGTTGCATCAACTTTATTTACAGTTAATATACCATTAGTATATCCACTGATACTATAATTTGCTGTTGGAGTTAGTCCAGAAGGTACTATTGTATAGCCTCCTTCTTTATAATTAACAACTGTATTTTTATCTATTACTGTATTGCCATCTTTTATTGTATAAGTTGCTGTACCTGTAACAGCACTTTCAGAACCAATTGCTCCACTTATAGTATAAGTATAAGTCACGCTATTTGGTTTAGCACCATAATCAATTGATTTATTATCTGCAATTATAGTTACTGGTTTAGCAGTAATACTATAACTCTTAGTAGTATTTGTTAATGTGTAATTTGAACATTTTGCTTGTCCACCAGTTACACTTGTACAACTTGCTTCTGATGTATAACTACCAACATTAGTTCCTGGAGTTGTTCTAACAACATTAATTTTTTCTGTTACATTATTAGCTGTCACACCATTAATTGGTGTTGTTACTGTTGGAGCTTGGGCACTACCATTATATACAAGTGAATCTACATTTTGCCATACAACTTCAACAGATTTCTTATTTATCTTCCATGTAATATTTTTTGGAGTAGTTGTATTATCATTCCATTTATAGTTATTAGTTGAAGATAATGTACAAGTTTGAGTATATGTTCCCGCATCTATTGCAGATTGATTTCCACTTGCTGTACTTCCTGAAGGGCATGTAATACCACTTGCTTGGGAAATACCACTATACGTTTTATCAGTTGGTGGTGTTGGAATAGTTAATGTTTTTGGACTAATAGTAATTGTACTACTAGCACATGTAACATTAGTATGGTTTCCATCTCCATCTACTTTTACGTATACTGTATATGTTCCTGCGTCTGTTTTACTTGGATTTGTTGTAGTCCAAGTACTATTATCAG
>CAZJSD010000002.1:0-63039 GCA_964548815.1 uncultured Muribaculaceae bacterium | reverse complement strand
TTATTTAATAAAAAATGATGAGAATATTTTATCCCCATCAAATATTATAGAACCTAATATTACAAAGAGTTTACAATAACTCTTTTTTTTGTGTAAAATGATTAAAACTTATTGTAATTGAAAAATATTAATGTTATTATTAAGGTAATACTAGGGAAAAATAAAGGAGGAATAGTATGAAAAAAAAGATAATGATATTTTTAATGTTATTATTTGTGTTTGGAGTATCAAAAGCTAATGCATTATCAATAACTAGTGATTATACATTAGAAGAAGATATTAATGAACAAGTTGTAGTAGATGGTGCTAATGCGACAATCAATTTAAATGGACATAGTATCACTGCTCCAGCAAATGGTGCTTTGCGTGTGGTTAATGGCGCAAATGTAACAGTTACAGGTGAAGGAACTATTGAGAGTATCAATAATAATGGTGTTGTTGTTGATAATGGTTCTACATTTACATTAGAAAGCGGAAATATCAGATCAGTAGAGTTTGGTGTATTTGTAGCAAAAAATTCTACATTTACAATGAATGGTGGAACAATTGTAACATCAGATAACTGTGGTGTAGGAGGAAATGGTTCTAATACTGAAGTGTATAAGGACTATACAATTAATATTAATGGAGGAACAATTACAAGTAATATAACTACTTCTGGTTTTGTTTCATGTGGTGTTTATCATCCAAATAGAGGAACTGTTAATGTTGCAGGAGGAACAATTAATTCAACAAATGGTCCAGGTATTGTTCAAAGAGCAGGAACTCTAAATATAACAGGAGGAACAATTAATTCTAGTGAAATAACACCAGGAATTAAAGGAAAAGCATGTGATGCAGGCATACTTGTAAATGCAAGTGCAATTGTAGTAGATAAGGAAGCTAACTACCCAGAAATGGCTACAATGGTTACTAAGATTTCATCAGATGCAAAATTAAATGGTGCAGTAAAAGCTGTTGAAACTATGGGAGATAACGTAGTTGTAGAATTAACAGGTGGAGTATATTCTGATGAACCAGAAGAAGGCACAATACCAGAAGGCTATAATGCATATGAAGTAATGGGTGGAGACAATGACGGTAAATATGTAGTAGTAAAAGAATCAGATTTAAAAAATCAAGTAATAAATGGTATAGTTCCAGAAGAATCTGTTGATGAAGGAGATGCTGCTAAAATTGCAGAAATAATAAAAGATAAATATAATTTAGCTTCTTATTATGATGTATTATTAGTTAAAGTTACTCCAGATGGAGATATTGTAGGTGTAGTGTCTGAATCAGATGAAGTAACAGTAACTTTAGGAATTCCAGAAAACTTACCAAAAGTAAAAGATGGATATGCAAGAAAATATTATGTGGTAAGAGTACATAATGGAAAAGCTACATTAATTAAAGATGTAACTGATAATGGAAATGGTACAGTATCATTTAAGTCAGGAGAATTCTCTACTTATGCATTAGCATATGAAGATGTTCAAAAGACAGTTGATGTTCCAAAAACATTTGACCCAATCTTTATTTATATATCATTATTATCAGTTTCAGTAATTGGTATTATTGGTAAAAAAGTAATTAAAAATAATTAAGACTATTTAATATAGTCTTTTTTTATGCTATAATTTTTATGTAATAATAAAGATGGAGAAAATATGAAAAAGAAGAGAATAAAAATATCTAATATAATTACACTTATTCTATTTTTTATTATCATTTTTTCAGGTATGAAAATTATTGATTGGATGAAAGATAATAAAAAAACTAAAGAAAACTCTAAAAAGATAAATGATCTTGCGGATGTCAAAGAAGTAAAAGATAGTAAAGATACTATTTTAGTATCAGAAGTAGATGATAAGAATAATCCATATTGGTATTATATAAAATTTAATTTATTAGATGTAAATATAAGTGAATTAAAAAAGAAAAATAGCGATATTGTTGGTTGGATAAATGTTAATAATACTAATGTTAATTATCCTTTTGTACAAACAGATAACAATGACTATTATCTAAATCATTCTATTGATAAAACTTATAATGATGCTGGATGGATTTTTATGGATTATAGAAATGATAGTAGTTTCAATAATAGAAATAATATAATATATGGACATAGTAGATTAGATAAATCTATGTTTGGTTCATTAAGTAAAGCATTAAAGCCAAATTGGTATAATAACAAAGATAATCATATAATAAGAATATCTACAGAAACAGAGAATTCTTTGTGGCAAATATTTTCTGTATATAAGATTAAAACAGAAGGTTATTATATAACAACATATTTTTCTGATAATAATGAGTATCTAGGATTCTTAAATACATTAAAGAGTAGAAGTTTATATGACTTTCAAACTGATTTTAATGAAAATGATATAATCCTTACTTTAAGTACATGTTATTCTGATTCAGAGAAGACAGTAATACACGCAAAATTGATTAAAAAAAGCAAAAAGAATTAAAAATAAATATAATTAATAAGTTATATTTATTTTTTTCTTGAAATGAATTATTAATTGTAATAAAATATAAATCTAAGAGGTGTTTAGAGTGAATAAAAAAATAATATCTTTATTGATATCTTTGATTCTTACTTTTTTTATATGTATAAAGTTTAATATAAGTCAGTTAATGTCAATAATAGTATTTGGTATATCATATTTTATTATTAATTATTTGTGTAATAGAATTAATAAAAAATATAATAAAGTAAGTATCATATTAAGCATAGTCTTATCTATTATATATGTAATATGTGATGGGATAGAAAAAACATATTCTTTTAGTTTCATTAATAGATATTTTTTACTAAATATAATTAGTTATTTTATAATTTTTTATCTATTAATAAATAATTTATTCACTTTAATTGATAAATATAAGAGTAGTGAAAATGAAGAGAGAAAAATATATATAGGAAAAAAAGAAATATTTACAACATCAAAGTTTTCTTTCTTTGTTAATTTTATTTTAATATTTGTAGTAGAGTTACTATTTTTGATTAAATTCTATCCTGGGATATTAACATATGATTCATATAATGAAATAATGCAGGTTAAAGGTATTATTCATTTAATGAATAATCATTCTATTTTACATACTGGTATTTTGGCCTTATTTATAAAGTTTGGAATGTTATTTAAGAGTATAAATATTGGAGTATTCTTGTATTCTTTATTTCAAATTAGTTTAGTTTCTTTATTATTTTCTTATGTATTACACTTAATGTCAAAACATAAAGTACCTATAATTATTAGAATAATATCACTTATGTTTTTTGCTTTTCATCCAATAAATATTTTCTATAGTATTAGTTTATGGAAAGACATTTTTTTCTCATTATCCTTTGCGTTATTCTCAATAATAATTTACTATTATTCAAATAATAAAGATTATTTTAAGAGTAAGAAGAATATTATTTTATTTATAATTATATCTTTATTAGTAATGTATTTAAGAAATAATGGAGTATATGTAGTTATTATTACATTAATTATATTATTTATAATGAATAGAAGTAATTATAAAAAGCTATTACCTATATTTTTAAGTATTATTTTCGTTTTCTTTATTTCGAAATTTATAATCTTTAATGCTTTAAATATTAATGATTTTGAAATAGGAGAAACTTTATCTTTTCCGTCTCAATCAATATCTAGAATATATAAATGTGATAAAGATAAACTTAGTAAAAAAGAGATAAAACAAATAGAGAATTTTTATTCGAATAAGATAGGGGATGTTTATAACCCAATAATCGCAGATAATACTAAAGGTTTACTTAATAAAAAATTCTTTAATAAACACAAATTAGATTATATTGGATTAAATGTGAAATTATTTTTTAAACATAGTAATAGATATCTAGAGTCATTTATTTCAAATAATTATGGTTATTATTATATGAATACATATTATCCTTCCATAATACTAGATAAAGTAGATCAATTAGGTATAAAACACTCAAATATAGATACAATATTTATTTTCTTATTTCTTGTATTAATAGTAACTATTATATTCTTAATTATATTATGGAATCTTAGAGAAAAGAAAAATATATTGTTATTTGGATTATTAGTTCCGGTTTTATTATCTATTCCATTTAGTTTAAAAGATAATAGTTTTGTTTCAGTATTTTTTAATGTTGGTTTCTATTGTACAGTATTAGTATTATTAATAATATATAATATAAAAAATAAAAATAGGATAGAGTATTATATTCCATCAATTATATTATGGGTATCATTATTTCTTTCTCCAGTATATTCAGAATTTAGATATATTTATCCTATATTTATATTAGTACCATTCTTTATAGGTATAACAATGAAAAAGACAGATGATTAATCATCTGTTTTTACATTTCTTTACATCCCTTATTATTTTTTTCTTGCCGAAATAAAAAATATGTAGTATTTTTTGATATAATTAGATAATAAGAAGGGACCGGTGGTAATATGAAAAAAATAAGTACTTATCTTTTGAGTTTTGTTATGCTTTTATCTTGTGTATTGCCATTTGTTCCAGATAAAGTAAACGCAATGGCATCAACATATACATATGCATATATAGACGCAACTGAGTTAGGACCTAGAACATGTCCAAGTACAAGTTGTGGAAGAGTATATCATGATGAAGGTGGAATAATATGGCTTTATAGACCAAGAGTAGTGGAAGTAATAGGTTATTCTGGATCATGGGCTCAAATAAAATGGAATTATTGGGGATTTACTTATACAGGATATATTCTTCAAGAATACTTAGGAAACAAACAAACTGTAAATTTAGATCAGAATTATGCAAATTCGTTAAGAGCAAAAGGATTTCCAGAAAGTTATGTTGAAAGTTTAACTAAAATGCATGCGATTCATCCTAAATGGAATTTTGAAGTATCTAATACAGGTGTTAGTTTAACTGATGCAGTTAATGGAGAATATTCACCAATTTATAAGAACTTAATTAGTACAACTAATACTAATCAGTTATCTACTGATGGTGCTGCTTATTCAAATGGAAGTTATATTCAATTTGAACCAGGTTGGTATGCTCCTAGTAAAGATACATTAAAGTATTATATGGATCCAAGAAATTTCTTAGATGATAATAGTATATTTATGTTTGAACAATTATCATATAATTCAAATGTTACTGAAAGTGATGTTCAATCAATGTTAAATGGAACATTTATGTCAGGATCATTTAACTATAATGGACAAAATTATACATATGCAAGAGCATTTATGGAAGCAGGAAGAAATAATAATGTTAATCCAGTTCATTTAGCAGCGAGAGTATTACAAGAACAAGGAACAAATGGATCTGCTACATCAGCGATGGGTTATGGTGGTCAAACATATTATAATTACTTTAATTTTAATGCATCAGGAAGTACAACATCAGAAATAGTAAGTAATGCATTAAGTTATGCAGTATCTCATGGATGGAATAATCCGTATTTAGCAATAAATGGAGGAGCTGCTGGTATATCAGATGGATATATATCAAATAATCAAGATACATTATATTATCAAAAATTTAACATAGTAGGTGGAAGCAGATACTGGCATCAATATATGGCAAATATACAAGCTCCATATAAAGAAAGTTATACAACATATTCATCATATTTTAATAATAATTTATTAAATAATAGTTATACATTCAAAATACCTGTTTATTCAGATATGGGTGGAGGAAGTTATATTCCTACTAAGTCAAATAATAATAATTTAAATGGTTTAAGTATTAGTAATGTTACTTTAAATCCAGCATTTAATTCAAGTATCACAACTTATAACGCAACAGTTGATTATAATGTAAGTTCTGTAACAGTAAGTGCGACTAAAGCACATGATAAAGCAACAGTAAATGGAACTGGAACAGTAAACTTAAAAGTTGGAACAAATACTATAAATGTTGAAGTAACTGCAGAAGATAGTTCTAAGAAAACATATACGGTTACTATAACAAGAAAAGAAGAAGAAAAAGTAGATCCAAGCACAGCTACACCAGACAATGTAGTTAGTGCCTCTGGATATAAAAATGATAATAGTAACCTAACAGGATTTAGTTTAGGTGAAGACATAAGTAAAGTTTCTAATTATTTGAAATCTAAAGCTTCAGGTATAAGTGTAAAAATATATAATTCTAGTAATAAAGAAATAACTAGTGGTTCGATAGCAACAGGTCAAAAGATATCTATAACTATTAATGGAAATACAAAAACATATAATGTTATTATTTATGGAGATACAAATGGTGATGGAAAAATAAGTGCACAAGACTTTTCAAAAGTAAAATCACATATATTAGGTTCAACAACATTAAATGGAGCGTTTAATAGCGCTGCAGATACAAATAAAGATGGAAAAATAAGTGCGCAAGATTTTTCAAAGATTAAGTCACATATATTAGGTTCAAGCACATTACAACAGTAAGGGGTGGAAAAATGAAAAAAATAAAATACATATTAATTACATTACTTCTATTGATTCCAATAAATATATATGCAGATTCATTTCATTGTTCTGCTCCTTCATCTGTTGAATCAGGAGAAACATTTGGTGTAACTTTTTACGGAAGTATAGGAGGACCAGCGCCTATATGGTTTGGTAAAATAGGTTCAGATGGGAACGTATCATATTCAAGTGGAAGTTTAACTATTTCTGGTGAAGAAGTAAGTAGTTTTTCTAGAACTATATATTTTACCGCAGGAAATCCAGGAAGCGCTAGTTTTTATGTATATGATGTAGATGTTGCGTCAGAAAATGACGAAATAACATCTAGTGATACATGTACAGTAAGTATAGTAGAAGCAACAAAACCAAATGGTGGAGGAAGTAGTTCATCTTATAGTAATGATGACGATGATGATACAAAAGAAGTAGATCCAGATAAATCATCTAATAGTTATTTAAAAACACTATCTATTGATGGAGTTAAGATATCTCCAGCATTTAATAAAGATAAAATGGAGTATACTGCTGTTGTAGATGGTAAAAAAGATAAAATAAATATTAAAGGTGAATTAGAAGATGATAAAGCATCAGTTGAAGGACTTGGTGAAAAAGAATTAAAAGAGGGAATTAATAAGTTTGAAGTATCAGTAACTGCGGAAAATGGTGAAGTTAGAAAATATATATTAACTGTTACTAGAAAAGAGAATAATCCTATTGAAATTACTATCAACAAGAAAAAGTATACAGTTGCGAAGAAAGATATAGGACTTAAAGTTCCAGAAGGATTTACTAAGACAACAATTGTAATTGAAAAAGAAGAAGTAGATGCATATTCTAATTCATTTACAGGTTATCTATTAGTAGCGTTAATAGATGAACATGGTAATGCATCTTGGTATATATATAATCAAAAGAATGGAACATTCACTAAATATTCTGAATTTAAATCTAGTGGATTAAGATTAATAATATTAGAACCAAATAAGAAAGATGTTCCTCATGGATATAAAAAAGGTAAAATAGAGATAAATAATGAAATAGTAGATGGTTATTATTTAGAGTTAGGTTCTAAGTTTAGATTGGTATATGCTTTAAATATGACAACAGGTCAAAAGAATTTCTATTTATATGACATGGAAGAAAATACATTTCAAAGATTCTATAGTGTACAAGTAGATATATATAGATCTTTGATAAAAAAATTAGAGATAGCACTAATTGGTTTAGCTGCTCTTATAGTAATCATGCTTATAATTATAATTTCTTTATATACTGTTAATAAGAAAACTAAGAGATTTATTAAAACAGGAGGAAAGAAAGAAAAAGAAGAATTTCCTACTATGGATGAGGAAGACATAGAAGAAGAAAAAGAAAAACTAAAAGAAATGATTAAAGAAAAGTCTAACAAAATAGATGAAAAGAAAAAAGAAAATTTGTCTAAAACAAATACAATGAAAATTAAAGAAGGAAAAACAACTAAGATTAATCCGGTTAATGAGACATCAAAACAAGAAATAGAGGATAGACCATTAACTAGAGAAGAAATGAGAAAACTAAAAAGAGAAAGAAAAAGAGAATTGGAAGAAGCAAGAAGAGATTTCTTTAGTTAGTATAATTATTGTTGATATGCACATAATAATAATGACATGATGGTAAATATGTTAAAAAGAGAAATATGCGGGATGCTATTTCTTTTTTCTTTTTATAATGGTATAATATTTGTAATAGTTTGTGAGGTTGTATCTATGAAAAAAACTATAAAATTTAATAAAAATTTTGATAAATTTATATATCTATTTTTACTATTTAGTCCTTTATTAGATGCATTAACATCTATATTTGTTAGAAATACTAATTTAGGTTTTTCAATAGGTACAATAGTTAGAGGAATATTCTTATTATTATGTATTATTTGGATTAGATATAATGTTGAAAATAAAAAAATACTTATATTTTTTGCACTTTATGTTGCTTTAGCGTTAATGTATTTCTTTGGAACATATAAAGGAAATATTTTACCCGAAATAACAAATTTATTTCAGATATTCTATTTACCTATGACTTTATTATTCTTTTCTAAATATAATAATGACAAAATAGATGATAAATTAATTGTGAAGATTTATTTATTCTATTTGAATTTAATAATAATTCCATATTTATTTAATCTTGGATATAGTTTAACAGAAAGTTATTCAAATAAAGTTGGTTATTTTGGATTCTTTATAGGTGGAAATGAAATTAGTGCTATTTTAGTTGGTTTATCGCCAATAGTTTTAACATATGTTAATAAGTCAAAGAGTTATATTTTAAAAGTAGTTACATATTTAGAATTATTATGTGTAATTGTATTAGTTGGAACTAAAACTCTATTTATAGGAATTATAATAACATTATTGTATTTATTATATAAGAGACTTAGATATTCATATGTTGTTATGAATGAAAAGAAGAGTAAACTTCCTTTATTAATAGGTATTCCTATTGTTATTATATTAATAGTATTATTTCCAAAAATACCTATGATTAAGAATATTAATACTACTTTAGATTATTATAAAATACATAGTGTTAAAGACGTATTTAAATTAGAAAATATAGATAATATTGTTTTTAGTAAAAGACTATCTAATCTAAGTAATGTTCATAAAGAATTTATGAAGGGTGAAACACAAGACTTTATATATGGTTTAGGAAAAACAAAAATAGAAAAGATTAATGTAATTGAGATAGATATATTTGATATTTTCTATAGCATTGGAATATTTGGTACTTTTGCATATATTCTCCTTATTCTTTATACAACTAAATTTAATATATTAAGAAATGATAAGTCATTTGCGTGTATTTTATTTATAATTATTTCATTATTCACTGGGCATGTATTAACTAAACCAATGGTATCTATTTATATAGCATTGTTATATATACTAAGTAGAAATGAAATAGTAATGGAAAAGAAAAAAATACTATTAGTATCTAACATGTATCCAAGTGATAAATATAAACACTATGGTATATTTGTAAAAAATGTGGAAGAATTACTAATAAATAATGGATTTTTGGTAGATAGAGTTGTCATGACTAAACATCCAGGGAAGATTACTAAAATATTTTCTTATATGAAATTATATATTCATACTATATGGAAATCATTGTTTAATAATTATGATTATATATATGTTCATTTTATATCTCATTCATCCTTGGGTGCGGTTATATCTAAAATAACTAGTAAGAACGTTAAATTAATACTAAATGCTCATGGTAATGATGTGCTTGCGGATATGGATTTTGAAAAGAAAAATGAAGAAAGAAGTAAAAAATATATAAAATATGCGGATAGTGTTGTTGTGCCTTCTAATTATTATAAAAATGTAATTAAAACTAAATATAATTATAATGAAGATAAGATTTATGTATATCCTTCTGGAGGAGTAGATACTAATAGATTTATTAAAACTAATCAAAAAGATGCTAAAAAAACTTTATCATTAAGTGATAAGTATTCATATATAGGTTATGTATCTAGAATAGAGAAGAATAAAGGATATGATGTTTTCTTAAAAGCTATTAAAGAATTAGTAGATAAAGATAAAATCACTAATGAAAAATTCTTAGTAGTAGGTGGAGGATTGGAAGAAGATAAATTTAATGAATTAGTTAAGGATCTAGGAATTAAAGACTATTTAGAAATAAGAAATATGGTTTCTCAAGAAGAACTAATTAATATATATAATTCATTAGATATATTTGTATTTCCAACATATAGACAAAGTGAAAGTTTAGGATTAGTTGGTTTAGAAGCTATGGCATGTGAAACACTAGTAATCGCAAGTAATAATTATGGACCAACTGATTACGTTGTTAATAATAAAAATGGCAAATTCTTTAAACCACAAGATTATAAGGATTTAGCAAATAAAATATTAGAAATGAAGAAAATGAATAATGAAGAAACAAATAAGATGAAGAAAAAAGCAAGAGAAACAGCGATGAAATATGATTCTAAGAATACAAAAGATATGTTATTAAAAGTATTTAAGTAGGTGAGATAATGTCTAAAATAGGAATGGTTATATTAAACTATAATGATTATGAAACAACTAGTAAATATATAGATACTATTAAAAACTATAAAGTATTAAATCAAATAATTATAGTAGATAATAATAGTAATGATGGTTCATATGAAAAGTTAAGTAAAATTAATAATAGTAAAATAGATGTAATTAAAACCGATAAAAATAGAGGTTACGCATATGGAAATAATTATGGAATTAATTATTTAAATGAAAAATATGATGTAGATTATATAATTATTTCTAATCCAGATATTCTTGTAGAAGAGAATGTAATTACAAAATTAAAAAAAGAAATGGATAAAAATGGAGATATTGCAATTATAAGTCCAGTTATTAATCAATTAGATGAAACAATTAAGGGATGGAGATTGCCTGCAATTAAAGATGAAATATTAATGAATATTAATTATATTCAAAGAAAAGTAAAGAAGAATTTATATTACAATGAAGAAAAATATAAAGATAGATTAACAAAAGTAGATGTTGTTTCAGGATGCTTCTTTATGATAAGAAAAGATGTTATGAGTTTAATTGGTAATTTTGATGATTCTACATTCTTATACTATGAAGAAAATATACTTGCGAAAAAATTAATGAATATAAACAAAAAGACATATATTGATAATGAAGTATGTGTTAAACATGATTTATCGATTTCTGTAGATAAATCCTTTGATTCAATAAAAAAATATAAAATGTTAAAACAAAGTCAAAAATATTTTGTAAAAAACTATTTAAATGCTAATATTTTTGATATGATATTACTAGGACTAACTTATTATATTAGTCTAGGAGTATCATATGTTATATGTTTCTTCAAAAATATAGGGAGAAAAAAGAAATGAAAAATATAATAATAATTGGTGCGAGAGGTTATGAAAAAGAATATGGTGGATGGGAAACATTTGTCACTAATTTAATTAATAATTACAATGATAAAAATACATTGTTTTATGTACCAGAGCTTACTCATAAAAAAAGAAATAGTAATATTGAAGTAAGAAATGGTGTTACATGTCCACAAATATATGTTCCTAAACAAGGTTCTATGACTATGATGACTTTTGCATTTAAAGCAACTTTATACTTTATGAAGTATATTAAAAAAGAAAAATTAGAAAATGTTGTTATGTATACATTAGGTTATAGAGTTGGGCCATTATTCACATTTATACATAGAAAACTAACAAAAATGGGCGTAAAGATAGTTATTAATCCAGATGGGATAGAATGGCAAAGAGCTAAATGGAATTTTCTTATTAAATCATACTTGAAATTTTCTGAGAAGACTATGATAAATGCATCAGATTATGTTGTTTGTGATAGTAAAAACATAGAAAAATATGTTAAGTCAAGATATAAAAAACCAACAACATTTATTGCTTACGGTGCGTATTTAAAAGATGTTAAAGATATAGATCAAAAGACTAAATATTTTATGGATATGCATAATATAAAAAAAAGAGAATATTATCTAATCGTTGGAAGATTTGTTCCAGAGAATAATTATGAATTGGTTATTAAAGAATATATGAATTCTACAACAAAAAAAGATTTAGTAATAGTATCTAATGTAGAAAAAAATAAATTCTATGAGAAATTAAAATTATCTACTGGTTTTGATAAAGATTCTAGAATTAAGTTTGTTGGTCCAGTATATGATCAAGATATTCTTGTTAGATTAAGAAAAAATGCTAAAGGTTATATTCATGGTCATTCAGCAGGAGGAACAAATCCATCACTTCTTGAAGCATTAAGTATTACTGATGTTAATATTTTATATGATGCACCTTATAATAAAGAAGTTGGAGAAAATGCTGCTATATACTTTTCTAATGAAGATGGTTCTTTATGTAAACAAATAGAATTAATAGAAAAGTTTAAAAGCAAAGAACAAAGTGAATATGGTGAAAAAGCAAAAAATAGAATAAAATCAGAATATACATGGGAAATAATTGTAAAAAAATATAAAAAACTATTTGATAAATTATTAAAAGAAAAGAATAGATAGAATGAGTTTTTATTTTATTCTTTTTATTTGACATTAATTTACATAGTTGTTATAATTTTTTTAGGAGGTTGTGGATTATGAAAGGAATTATTTTAGCAGGAGGTTCTGGAACTAGACTTTATCCAATAACTCAAGCAATTAGTAAGCAAGTAATGCCTATATATGATAAACCAATGATTTATTATCCATTATCTGTTTTAATGCTTGCGGGTATTAAAGATATACTAGTTATAACTACAGAAGAGGATCAACCAAATTTTAAAAAACTATTAAAAGACGGATCACAATTTGGTATTAACTTAGATTATTGTATACAACCATCACCAGATGGACTTGCACAAGCTTTTATTTTAGGAGAAGAATTTATAGGTGATGATCCATGTGCTATGGTACTAGGTGATAATATTTATTTTGGTAATGATTTTAAAAAGATGTTAATTAATGCTAAAGAAAAAGCAAATGAAGGAAAGGCATCAATATTTGGATATCAAGTTAGAGATCCTCAAAGATTTGGTATTATGGAAATAGATGAAGATAATAATGTATTAAGTGTTGAAGAAAAACCACAAGAACCAAAATCTGATTTTGCAATAACTGGATTATATTTTTATCCAAAAGGTGTATCAGAAAAAGCAAAACAAGTTAAACCATCTAAAAGAGGAGAACTTGAAATTACATCTTTAAATGATATGTATTTAAAAGAAGGAAATCTAAGAGCAGAATTACTTGGAGGAGGTTTTACTTGGTTTGATACAGGTACAATTGATAGTATGATGGAAGCAAATAATATGATTCAATTAGTACAAAAGAATCAAGGAAGAGTTATATGTTCACCTGAAGCTATTGCTTATGATCAAGGTTGGATTGATGAAGATACAATTCTTGCCGCAGGTGAATTAATGAAAAAGAATGATTATGGTAAATTTTTAACAGAATATGTATCAAAAAAAAACGAAGAAATTCAAAATAAATCAAAAAAATTAGTATTGACAAATAAGTAAAAACATTATGAAAATAATGTTTTTTTCTTATCTTTATGTTAATATATATTTAGGTGATTTTTTATGAATACTGCTGATTTTAAAGATTATAAATTACTTGATATGAGTAATGGAGAAAAAGTTGAGAGTTGGAATGGGATAATACTTAGAAGACCTGATCCACAAGTTATATGGAATAAAAAGAGTAATCCAGATGTATGGAAGGAAGTACATGCTTATTATCATAGAAGTAAAACTGGTGGAGGAGCTTGGGAATATATAAAAAAAGTACCTGAATCTTGGCAAATAAAGTATAAAGATTTAACATTTAATTTAAAACTTATGGGATTTAAACATACAGGTTTATTTCCAGAGCAAGCATTTAATTGGGATTTTATTATTGATAAAATAAAAAAAGAAAATAGAAAATTAAATGTATTAAACTTATTTGCGTATACTGGTGGTGCGACAGTAGCGGCAGCTTATGCAGGTGCAGATGTTGTACATGTAGATGCTTCAAAAGGTATGATAGATATTGCTAAAGAAAATATAAAGAGTTCTAATCTAGAAGATAGATATGTGAGATTTATAGTAGATGATTGTATTAAATTTGTTGAAAGAGAAATAAGAAGAGGCCATAAATATGATGCTATAATAATGGATCCTCCTTCATTTGGAAGAGGTGCTAATAAAGAGGTATGGAAGTTTGAAGAAAACTTATATGACTTAGTAGAACTTTGTACAAAAGTATTAAGTAATGATCCAGTATTTTTCTTAATAAACTCTTATACAACAGGTATTAGTTCTAAAGTATTAGAAAATGTATTAAATGTTACAGTTAACCAAGAACATAAAGGAAAATTATCTTCTGGAGAAGTAGGATTACCTATGGAGAATAGTGACTTAGTATTACCTTGTGGAATATATGGAAGATGGGAAAAAAATGAATAAGTTAAATATATTATATGAAGATAATCATGTTATAGTAGTTATAAAACCATTTAATATTCCTACACAAGAAGATTCATCAAAAGATATGGATATGCTTACTATAATAAAAGATTATATAAAAGAAAAATATAATAAACCAGGGAATGTATATTTAGGTTTAGTTCATAGATTAGATAGACCAGCTTCAGGAGTTATGGTATTTGCGAAAACATCTAAAGCGGCATCTCGTTTATCTGATGAAGTAAGAAATAGAATTATAAAGAAAACATATTTAGCGGTAGTACATGGTAAAACTAAAGAAGAGGAAAAATTAGTTGATTATATTTTGAAAGATAATAAAACTAATAATTCATATATTGATAAGAATGGCAAAGAAAGTATTCTTACATATAATAGATTAAAGTATGATAAAGAAAGTGATTTATCTTTGATAAAAGTAGATTTAGAAACAGGAAGACATCACCAAATAAGATTACAAATGTCTAATATAGGGCATGCTTTATATGGTGATCAAAGATATGGAATTCAAGATAAAGAACAATTGGCGTTATATGCGTATAAATTAGAATTTATACATCCTGTAACAAAAGAAAATATGACATTTAAACAGTTACCTGAACAAAAAGGTGTATGGGAACTATTAGAAGGAGTTGATTTATAATGAAAAATTTATATATAGACTTTGATGGAGTAATACTTGATACTATTACGCCAGTATATAATTTAGCAAAAAAATTAAATTTAGATGTTAAAACTCAAACTAAAGAAATAGGATTATTATATTCTAAAATTGATTGGGAAACTTTAATAGAAGAAAGTGAAGAGTTATCAAATAGTATTAATTCTATTAAAAAATTAAAAGAATCAAAGAAATTTAATATATCTATATTAACTCATATTAATTCTTTAAAAGAAGCAAAAGCTAAAATAGAATTTATAAATAATTTATTTGATGATTTAACAATAATTCCTGTTCCAAAATCTTGTTCTAAAACAATGATGACTCAAACAAAAGATGCTATTTTAGTAGATGATTATTCTGGTAATTTAAGAGAATGGGAATCTAAAGGCGGAATAGGTGTTAAATGTACTAGAGAAAAAGAAGAATGTGATTTTAAAAATGTTACCTCCTTAGAAGAATTATTGGAGTTATTTTAATGGAAATAAAAAAAGTAGAAGTAGGATATTTAAATGAAAATTGTTATCTAATAAAAGACAATAATTTTGGTTTAATAGTAGATCCTGGTGATGAAATAGATAAGATACTTAATATGATAGGAGACACTAAAATAGAAGGGATTCTTATTACACATGCTCATTTTGACCATATAGGAGCGTTAGATGATTTAATAAAGGTATATGATGTTCCTATATATTATCATAATGTAAATAAAGAACTAAACTATAAAAACTTAATAGATGTAAAAGAAAAAGAATACAATATAAACGGCTTATATTTTGAAGTAATATATACACCTGGTCATAGAAATGATTCAGTTACTTATTACTTTAAAAAAGAAGATATAATGTTTACAGGTGATTTTATTTTTCATCTAAGCATAGGTAGAACAGATTTAGAATATGGTAATTATAATGATATGTGTAAATCAATAAAAAATATAAAAAAGTATAACGATAATATAACTATATATCCTGGACATGGAATAGATACAAGTTTAGGTTATGAAAAGAATAATTGCATATTTTTTAATATGTGAAATAACAGTAAAATGTAAACAATTATGTTTACATTTTTTTCTTTATTTGTTATTATTACTTATAGGATAAGATATGGTAGAGGTAGAACTCTAGTTTTATCTAGTAAGGAGAATTATATGAATAATAAGATATTAGTTACTATTTTTATTCCATTACTTGATGAAAATTATGACATATTTATTCCTGTTAATAAGAAGGTAGGAACAATTAAAAACACTATTATTGAATCAGTGAAGTATTTACAGCCTAAACAATATCTATTGATGAATAAAGAAGATTGTAAATTAATTGATGAAAATGTATATGTGAAGAATTCAGGTATTCATAATGGCTCAAAATTAATCCTACTATAAGATATTGAAGGGAGGTGGAATGGTTATGGATTTAAGTATCGATTATAATCAAACTAGACAATTAGGTAATAGTATTCTAGAAAAGGCTAATGACTTTAATGAAATACTTACTAAAATTAATGGTGAAAATGATAATTTAAGAAATTATTGGAAAGGTTCAGATGCTGAAAAGTATACTGGAGCTGTAGCTGTTGAAATTGAAAATATGAGAACTTTATATCAAGCTATTAATGAAATGGGTGAGTTCCTTATTCAAGCAGCTAATTCTTATCAAAAAGTAAATGAAGCTAACCAAGATGGTATAAAATAATAAATTAACAAGGAGGAATGAATATGAACGGTTCAAATTTGACATATGCTCAAATTAATACAATAAGCCAAAATCTTCAAAATTATTCAAGAGATATGCAAACTGTATTAGATGATATAACTGCATTAGTAAATAAAATTGGTAATGAAGATGTTTGGGGTGGAACTGCAGCTGAAAATTCAAAATCTAAATTCAACACATTACAAGCAAAATTTGCAGATTTCTACAAAGCAGTTACGGATGAAGCTGCACACTTAACATCAGTTGTTGAAAACTATCAAAAAGCAGATACACAACTTATGCAATAATATAAGAAACTCTATAATATAGAGTCTCTGGTCAGTGAATATTACTTTCTTAATATTTACTGACGAGGGTAAAAAATAGGAGGGATGATACTATGGCTACAAAATCAAGTAGTGATACAATTTATTTTAGTACGTTTAATACATATAGATATGATAGTCAAACGTTAAAGACTAGTCACGAGACTATTAAGGCTGCTAATAAAGAATTAAAAACTACTATTGGTGATTTAAATGGTTTTTGGAAGGGAACTATATCTAAAAAATATACAGCACAATTAGAAGGATATATAGACTTAATAAATAAATATTGTGAATGTTTACAAGATGGTTGTGAAGATCTTGAAAAAGGTCATAAAGCATATACAGACTTTGATAATTATTTCGCAAATAAAAAAATATAGGAAGGATGATTAAAAATGGCTGATTTAAATTCAATAATATCAAAATCAAACTGGAATATTGATCCTACACAACCAATTAATAGAACAACAACTGATTCACTAGGCCCAAGAATTACAAAAACACAGGATGCTGTATATCAAAATGGACCAGGAGGACAAAATCCAGATTCAAAAAGTACAGGACTAGATGCTAAGATAGTAAAAACAGATATTGATATGAGCCCAAATGGACCAGGAGGACAAAATCCAGATTCAAAAGATACAGGACTAGATTCGCGTATAGAAACACCAGATATTATTTTAGATCCAACAAAACCAATACATCCTGGTGATAATGTACCTACAGATGGTACATATGTGTATTTTAAATATGATTCTACATTAAATGCATGTGAACAGATAAAAAGTCTTGCTAAAAAGATAAAGGATAGTCTTGATGAAATACAATCTATTGTAGATGGAAGAGATAAAATGTGGAGAGGTGAAGCGGGAGATAGATTCTGGCAACAACTTGAAGCAAAAGGTAAAGAATATTCATTAGAAAATATAAAATCAATAGTATCTGAACTAATACCTAAAGCAACAACATCAGTTGAAAAATTAGTGGAACAAAATAAACAAGTTGATTCTAAATTAATGAGTGAAACATTTACTTCTATAAAAGCTAACGATAATGTTAATGCAACTACAGCTGATACAAATGCACAGGGTGTAAATGAAGAAGGAATTAATACAGTAGTAATTAATGATAATATAAATAGTAATGAAGCTAATATAAATGCACAAGGTGTAAATCAAGGTTTAATAAATGAAACTCATGCTAATGATAATGTTAGAGAAAATTCTGTCACAACTGATGCTTATGGAGTTAATACTAATACCATAAACGAAGTTCATACAGATGGAAAAATCAATTCAAATGCTGCAGCTGTAAATACTGGTGGTGTTGATAAGGAATTATTAGAAAGTATAACGACATCAGGTGCATTTGATAGTGGTACTACTGCTGCTATGCCAGGAGAAAATTCGGATAAAGCATTAGCTGACATAATGTCTGCATTTTTAGAAAGTAGAAAATAGAGGAGGGTGAAACAATGTATAAGACAAATTATTTTAATAATATAAATCTATCTTCAGTTCAATCACAATTAGAGTCACTTTCATCATCTATTCCTTCATTAAAACAAGCAGCAGAGAGTTCTGCATCATCATTTAAATCTGCAGAATGGAACGCTAACTCAAGTTCGATATTACTTAATTCATATGAAGCATTATCATTAAAATTAGATGAAATAAAGGCAGCTATTCAAAAATATATAGAAGTAATAAAAATAGCGTCTGAAATAGATACTATACAAAAGAGTATGGAAAGTGATACTGATTTTGATAGTTTAAATACAAAAGCAACAAATATTGAAAATAAATTAAAATCATTTAAAACTGCTGTTGAAGGTTCATCAACTGGTACATTTGTTGATGGTTCAGGAACTATGAAAGATACAACAAGTGATTCAAGTGGAGGATTAGATCCTATTAGTCCTAATATACCATTTACACCTCTTGGAAAAGAAGAATATTTTTCAATAAATATAAATAAGTTTTCAGCCGCAATAGATTCATTTGATGATTTTAGATGGAGATTTCAACAAAACTATGAAAAATTCTTATCATTAAGTTCAATGGTTTCAAGTGATTCTTATTTAAGATATGTACATGGTGTTGTTGAAAAACTATTTGACAATACAGAGTATTATCGTCAATGTATGTTTAGTTGGATGTATAACTATGAAACTAATATAAGTAAAATAGAAAATGCATTACCAGATTCTGCAAAGAAAGTATCATATGACTCATCATTAGTAGTTAAAACAAATTATAATTATCCATCAATGCCAGATTTTGATTCATATGTAAAGGGTGGTAGAACTACCGAAATAGTTAAACCTGAACCACAAAAAATGGATGGTTCTACTGAATCAATTAATAATCCATCTTCTAATAATCCATCATCAGGAGGAGGCTCACCTTATTATGGTGGTACGGGAGGAAATGGATATAATCCTTCATCAGGAGGAGGTTCAACACCTGGCGGTACAGGTCCTTCAACTGTGGGAGGTAATTATCCTCATTCTGAGGAAGAAGCAAAACAGAGAGCTGCAGAACAATCGGAACAATATAGAAAAGATCATCCAAAAGAAACACCTGCTGAAAAAGCAGTTAGAGAAGGTAGAGCAGCAGCTGCAAATAAAAGCAATACTAATACTAATACTAACTCTACTTCTCACTATACACCAATGGATTATAAGGTTACTGGTACATCCACATTTGGTGGACATCATCCTACACCAAGTAGTAATACAAATAATAATCAAAATAATAGTAATAATAAAAATACAAATACAACAAGTGCAAGAAATATTTATAAGAAATGGACAAAAAATACTTTTGGCATGAATTAGTTAAATAGTCTGCGATAGATGTAAATATCTTTTGATAGAATTTTTAATATAAAATCAAATTAACAATTTTTGTACACAAAGAAACAGAATTGTTTTTATGAAACCAAGAATTACTTTTTATGAATTTTTAAAAATGTTTGAATAGAACCATTTTTGGTTCTTTTTCTTTATTATTAATTGACTTGAAATGATATAAAAGATATAATATATATAGTATAAAGAATAGGAAGAAGGGCTTTAATGAAGGTTTTATTGATTAAAGATAGAAAGCTATTAGAATATAAGCTACCAGATAGAATAGAAGGTAATATTTGGTTAAATGAAATAGATGATAAAGGAATAGATAGAAATATTATTAATGTTGAAGCTAGTCCAGATGGTAAGTGGAGATTAATTAGTAATAGTGATTACTATATTGCGAGTGCTGGTAAAAAAGTTCCTTTTACTTATTTAGAAGAGAACAGTATGATAGTTTTAAATCATTCTTATTCTACTAATGGTTTAATATTATTTACAGAGCCCTTATTTGAAAATACTATTCAATATTATTCTTGCGCAAATGAAACATCAATAGGTATGACTATTGGAAGAAGTGATAGAGCTAATATTATTTATAATGTTGATTTTGTTAGTGAAAATGATTTTGTTATAAAACAAGAAAATGATATATTATATTTAAATAAAACTGTGGATAATTATCCTATATTTATTAATGGATTATGTGCATATAACAAACAAAAAATAGATTATGGTGATGTACTATTCTATATGGGATTAAAATTAGTTTTCTTAAAGATAGATGGAAATCTAGTTGTAGGTATCAATAATCCGTTTAATAGAGTTAGTACTTTTATGGGAAAATATGAAATAAAAGTAAGTGACAGTGCTGTTGTAGAAGATCCTAATGAAGATAAAGATATGGAAGTTTATTCACAAGATGATTATTTCTTTAGAAAACCTAGATTCTTATACAAAATAGATGAATTAAAAGTTAAGATAGATGCGCCTCCTTCAAAAGGTGAAGGAGAAGAGATGCCTGCGATATTAACTATTGGCCCAATGCTTACAATGAGTATGACTTCTGTTATGACATTTTATACAACTATGAGTAGTGTTAATGAAGGTAGAAAGACAATAAAAGAAGTAATGCCTCAATTAGTAATGAGTGCGGCAATGATGCTTAGTTTCTTTTTATGGCCACTTGTGACTAATGCTTTTCAAAAACATTTAAGAAAAAAGAGAGAGAAGAAAAGACAAAGAAAATATAGTGAATATATAGAAAAAATAAAAGAACAATTAAAAGAAGAAAAAGTAAAACAAGAAGATTTAATGCATAAGAGTTACCTTAGTTTAGAAGAATGTGAAAAAGTAATATATGAAAAACAAGATAGACTATGGGAAAGAAGAGTATATGATGAAGATTTCCTAAGTGTTAGTTTAGGTACAGGTAATTCTACTATGAAAGTAGAAATAGATTATCCTGAAGAACACTTTACCATGATTGAAGATAATCTTATGGAAAAAATGAAAGAAATAGGTAATTATAATAAGACATTAGAAAAAGTACCAATTCCATTTTCTTTTAGAGATAATTATATATCTGCGATTGTTGGTAAAGAAAAATTACAAAATAAAATAATTGATAATATAATGCTTCAAGCAATGACATTTCATAGTTATGAATCATTAAAAATTGCGGTATTTACAACAAGAGATAATTCTAAAAAATGGGAAAAATATAAATCTATGCCACACCTTTGGTCTAATGGTAAAGAAATGAGATTCTTTGCAACTAATGAACAAGAATATAAAGAATTAACTTATAATTTAGATAAATTTTATGTTGAAAGAAATGAAGCATTTAAGGAAAATGAAGAAGTTAAAATTGATTCATTTAATACATTATTCTTAATAATTGTGGATAATTATACAGTTGTTAGGAACTTAGATTTATTTACTCATTTAATTAATTCTAAAAAGTATTTAGGATTTAGTTTAATAATTTTAAATGATAGAATATCTAATTTACCTGATCAATGTCAAACGTTTATTCAGTTAGGTGAACCAGAATCAGAAATATCTAAAAATGTATCTAATAGTGAAAATCAAAAGTTTGTTATTGATGAATCAAATATTGATATATCAAAGTGTGTAGAATTGCTTTCTAATACACCAGTTGAATTACATGATGAAGGAGAAGGTGCGATACCTAAGAAAATAGGCTTCTTAGAGATGTATGGACTAGGTAAGATAGAACAGTTTAATTCTAAGAATAGATGGGAAGAAAATACTCCAATTATGAATATGAATGCGATGGTTGGTGTTGGTAAGAATGGTGAAAAAATAAGTCTAGATTTACATGAAAAGTATCATGGACCACATGGTCTTATAGCAGGTATGACTGGATCTGGTAAATCTGAATTTATTATTACTTATATTCTTTCATTAGCGGTTAATTATCATCCTGAAGAAGTTCAATTTATATTGATAGACTATAAAGGTGGAGGTTTAGCTGGTGCTTTTGAAAATCAGACTACTGGTATTAAATTACCACATTTAGTTGGAGTTATTACAAATTTAGATAAGATAGAAATTAATAGATCACTTGCTTCTATTGAATCAGAATTAAAAAGAAGACAAGCTTTATTTAATAGAGCAAGAGAAATAAGTGAAGAAAGTACTATAGATATATATAAATATCAAGAAATGTACAGAAATGGTGTGGTTAAAGAACCTGTATCACATTTACTTATTATTGCAGATGAGTTTGCTGAATTAAAACAACAACAACCTGAATTTATGGAACAATTAATATCTACAGCGAGAATTGGTCGTAGTTTAGGAGTTCATTTGATTCTTGCCACTCAAAAACCAAGTGGTGTTGTTGATTCTCAAATTTGGTCAAATACAAGATTTAGAGTATGTTTAAGAGTTCAAGAAAAGAGTGATTCATCAGAAGTTATTAAAAAACCAGATGCAGCATTCTTAACTCAAACAGGTAGATTTTATTTACAAGTTGGTTATGATGAAGTATTTTTACTAGGTCAATCAGCATGGACTGGTGGAAAGTATTTACCATCAGACAGTATAAAGAAAAATATAGATACTTCAGTTGAATTTGTTAATAATATAGGATATGTAACTAGAAATGTTGAAACGAAAAAAGAAGTTAAAACAGTTGCGAACTTAGGTGAAGAATTAAATAATATTGTTAAATATTTATGTAATATCGCATTAGAAGAAAATATTCATACTAAACCACTATGGTTAAGTAGAATACCTAATTTCATATTAGCAGTAGATCTTATAAAAAAATATAATTATAAAAAAGAAAACTTTGTTTTAAATCTAGTTATAGGTGAATATGACGTTCCACAAATGCAGGAACAAAGATTATTAACTGTGCCATTTAGTAAAGAAGGGAATATGCTTGTATATGGTACTGCAGGATCAGGAAAAGAAAACTTTATTACAACAATGATTTATTCTTCAATGCTTGCGTATACACCTACTGAAGTAAACTATTATATTATGGATTTTGGATCAGAAGCTCTTAGATATTTTGAAGGTTCTCCATATGTTGGTGATATAGTTTATACATCAGATAGTGAGAAAATAGATAATTTATTTAAAATGATTCAAAATGAAATGAATAATAGAAAAAAATTATTTGCTAATTATAATGGAGATTATTTAACATATTGTAAGAATAGTGGATCATCTGTTCCTAATATGGTTATTGTAATAAATAACTATGAAGGATATCAAGAAAGTTATCCTGATTATGATGATACATTAAATTTATTAACAAGAGATTCTATTAAATATGGTATATATTTTGTTTTAGCAGTTAATACACCTAATGGAGTTAGATTTAAATTAAAACAAAATTTTGGTCAAGTATTTTCTCTTACTCAAAATAATGATGATGATTATTCTACTATTTTAGGTAATGTTAGAAAAGTATTCCCATCAAAAGTATTTGGTAGAGGTTTAATTAAACTAGATAATGCTTATGAATTCCAAACAGCTTTTGTTACTGAAAAAGATCAAATTCCAAATTATATTAGAAGTGTAAATGAACAATTAAAGAATAAATATAAAGATATTGCTAAGAAGATACCTATATTACCAGAGATTGTTACATTTGATGATGTTAAAGATGGAATTAAGAATATTGATGATATAGCACTTGGAGTTAATAAATCAGATTTATCTATTTGTACTTATGATTTTACTAAGACAAAGATTAATATGGTAACATCTCAAGATGGTACATTATTTGAGAATATTATGGAACCATTAATTTATCAATTTATTTATAAGAAAGTATATAGTAATATCGTTATAAATGCAGAAGATATGGCATTTAATGATGAGATTAAGAAATATACAAAATATTTTGATAATAATTTTGATCAAATTTTTGAATCACTTGTTAATTATAATATAGATTGTGAAAAGAAATATAAAGATGGTGGAAATAATAAGGCAGTATTTAATGGAATTCCTAAAGTAAATTGTATTATACTAGGTTTAACTTCATTTAAGAGTAAATTATCATCAGATAATCAAAATAAAATTGCAGACTTATTTAATGATGCATCAGGTTTAGGTATGGTAAACTTTATTTGTGTTGATACTGTGGATAAATTAAAGAAATTTAATTATGATAGTTGGTTTAAAGATAATATTAACGCAAATGATGGAATTTATTTAGGTAATGGTCTATCTGATCAAATGCTTATTAATGTTTCTAAGCGTATACCTGAAATGAAAGAGGATGTACCTTATAACTTTGGATTTGTTGTTAAAAAAGGTTTACCATCATATGTTAAATTTGTTGAAAAATATAAAGAATAGAAAAAAATCTATTCTTTTTTTTATTTGTTCGTAGAAATACAAACAAACGTATGATATAATTTTGCTAGGTGGTATTATGACATATATTTGTATTGATTTAAAAACATTTTTTGCGTCTGTAGAGTGTGTAGAAAGAGGTCTTGATCCTTTTAAGACAGATTTAGTAGTCGCAGATATAGGAAGAAGTAAGGGCGCAATATGTCTCGCTATTTCTCCTAAAATGAAAGAAAGAGGTATTAAAAACAGATGTAGAATATATGATATACCTAAAGGAATAAAATATATTGTCGCAAAACCTAGAATGAAAAAGTATATAGAATATTCTGCTAAAGTATATGGTATTTATTTAGACTTTTTTTCTAAAGAAGACATATATGTCTATTCTATAGATGAAGTATTTATAGATGTTACTTCTTATTTAAAAACATATAAGAAAAATGAAGTGTGTTTGGCAAAAACTATAATAGATGAAGTATATAAAAGAACAGGAATATGCGCAACTGCGGGTATTGGTACTAATATGTATCTTGCTAAAATTGCTTTAGATATTATATCTAAAAAGAATAAGAGTCATATAGGATATTTAAATGAAGAATTATATAAAGAAAAGTTATGGAATCATACACCACTTTCTGACTTTTGGCAAATAGGAAGAGGTATAGAAAATAGACTACATAAACATCATTTAAAAACTATGGAAGATGTTGCGAAAGCAAATCCAAAGATTTTGTTTAAAGAATTTGGTATTAACGCCGAAATATTAATTGATCATGCTTGGGGAAGAGAAACATGTACTTTGAAAGAAGTTAAGTCTTATAAACCTAAGTCTTCATCTATTAGCCATAGTCAAATATTATTTAGAGATTATAACTATAGAGAAGCCAAGGTAGTATTAATTGAAATGATAGATGTATTAGTGTTAGAACTAGTTTCCAAAGATTTATATACAAGTAATATATCAGTATTTTTAGGTTTTACTAGGGAAGAATCAGGTGGTGTACATTTTTCTTTTAAATGTGATCAAACAAATAGTTATAAGGAAATATTAAGATTAATATTAGATGAATATAGTTATAGAGTTTTAGAAGATTCAAAAATTAGAAGAATAGGATTATCTTTTAATGATTTAGGTAAGAAAGAATATGAACAGTTAAATTTATTTAAGAAAGAAGATAATACTAAAGAAGAAGTATTAGAAAAAACTATAAGTAATTTAAAGAATAAGTTTGGTAAAAATTCTATTCTTAGATGTATTAGTTTAGATAAGAATGGTACCGCAAGAGAGAGAAATAAATATATAGGAGGTCACAATGCAGAATAGAGCAAAAATATTTATGCCTTTTGATGCTTTAGGTGGCTTAAAAGAAGCAATAAAAAGGGAAGAGGAAAAACATGAAAATAAGTATGTTGATATAGAAAGTATAGATAAAATTTTAAAAAGATTTAGAATAGGAGAAAATGTAGAAATATCATATTTTTATAATTTTGAATATATAAGTTTTATAGGTCAAATTAAATATATAAATTTTATTAATAGAATTATAACTATATCTAATTGTAAAATTAATTTTGATGATATAGATGAAATAAAAAAGAAGCTTATCTAGCTTCTACTATAAGTTTAATCGCAGTTTTTTCTTCATTATCAATTAATATATTACTAAATGCAGGAATACATACTAAATTTTTACCAGAAGGTGCGACAAAACCTCTTGCAATAGCAATTGCTTTAATAGCTTGATTAAGTGCTCCTGCACCAATTGCCTGCATTTCTATCGCATTTTTTTCTCTTAATGTATTTGCGAGAGCACCTGCAACTGAATTAGGATTTGATTTAGATGACACTTTGATTATTTCCATAATTATTTCCTCTCTTTCTAATAAAAATATATTATCCATGAATAATAATTATTACTAAAATGTCAAAGTGCAAAATTTGCACTTTAAAATTGAAAAAAAACATAATAATGTTATAATGAAATATGTGGGGAGGCTTAATATGGATGAATATAATTATGATTCTAGTGTTAATGAATATGTAGAAGATTATAAAACAAGTACTTATCTAAAAAAAACACAATGGGATATGGCTATTGGACTTCAAGAAGTAGATAATTTAAAGCCTTCTAAGTATCTTTTAGAACTAAAAGAAAAATATATAAAAGATAATATCAATATAGAAGAAGTTCAAAAAGAGTTAAATAAATACTATAAAGAAAAAAATAATGATATCAATGAAGATGAATTAGAGTGTGATTTTGTATCTACAAGGATAGTTGAATTATTAAATGAGGATAAGTTTGAATTATCAGTAGATTATCTAAAATATGTTCATAAATATTTATTTCAAGATGTATATGAATTTGCGGGTAATTTTAGAAATGTTAATTTTTCAAAATCAGAAAAAATATTAAATAATGATTCTGTTTCATATGGAGATTTTAATACTTTAGAAGAATCATTAGAATATGATATTTCTTTAGAAAAAGAAAAGAATTATAAAAAAATGAATATAGTAGATATAATAAATAGTATAGCTGAGTTCTCTTCTAGAATATGGCAGGTACATCCATTTAGAGAAGGCAATACAAGAACAACTGCTGTTTTTATAGAAAAATATTTGACTAGTTTAGGATATAGTGTGGATAATTCTTTATTCGAAGATAAATCAGTTTATTATAGAAATGCTTTAGTTAGGAGTAATTACTTCAATAGAAAATTAAATATAGAAGAAGATAACAGTTTTTTAATTAAATTTTATGAAAACTTATTATTAAGAAAGAATAATGATTTAAAATCTAAAGATTTGGTCATAGAAAAACTATTTGATTAGGAAAGGGTGAGAAATATGAAGATATTAGATATTATAAATAAATTAAATATTAATGAATATGAACTATATGGAAATGATATAGCAAAAATCAATATTGATTATAGTAATAAAAAATCAGGTAAATTAGTTTTAGTAACATCTATTAATCCAACTCCATTTGGTGAGGGTAAAACTACTACTACAATTGGGTTAGTTGATTCTCTAAATAAGATTGGAATTAATACTATAGGGGTTTTAAGAGAACCATCTATGGGACCTGTATTTGGTAAGAAAGGTGGCGCAATTGGAGGAGGAAAAGCAAAGATAGTTCCTGAAAAGAAAATTAATTTAAATTTTACTGGTGATTTTCATGCGATAACATACGCTAATAATTTAATAAGCGCAGTAATTGATAATCATATATTTCAAGGAAATGAACTTGGTATAGAAACTATAACATTTAATAGATGTTTAGATATTAATGATAGATCACTTAGAAAAGTAATAATTAATGGTAAAGAAACTAGTTTTGTAATAACTCCAGCATCAGAATTAATGTCTGTTGTAGGGTTATCTGAAACCATTAATGATTTAAGAAATAATTTAGGTAATATATTAGTAGGTTATACTAAAGAAGGTAGAGAAATATATGTTAAAGATTTAAAACTAGTAGATGCTCTTTTATATGTACTTGAAGATGCATTTAAACCTAATTTAGTATCTACTTTATATAATAATCCTGTTATTGTACATACTGGACCATTTGCCAATATATCATATGGTTCATCATCTATTAGATCAATAAAAATGGCTATGTCAGTATCTGATATAACTATTACAGAAGCAGGATTTGGCACAGATACAGGAGGAATGAAGTTCTTTGATCTACTTTCAAGAAAAGGAGAATTATATCCGGATGCAGTAGTATTAAATGTTACTATGAGAGCAATTAAATATAATGGTGGTTTTGATAACTTAGATTATCATATAGAAAATATGAGTAAGTTTACTGATAATTTAATTGTATCTTTAAATAAATTTGATGATGATACAAATGAAGATATAAATAGTTTAAGAGAATATTTAGAAAATAAGAATATTAAGTTATGTATATCTAGAATGTACTCTGATGGAGAAGATGGATGCATAGAACTTGCAAACGCTATTAAAGATATAACTCCAAATACTAAAAAGTTTGATATATATAATTTAAATGATTCATTAGAAGAAAAAATCAATAAAATTAAAGATATGTTCTTTGCTAAAGAGATTGTTTATAATGATGAAGTTAAGAAAAAAATAGAATTAATTGATAGATTACATCCAGGATTACCTATATGTGTTTGTAAGACTCCTATGTCGATAACAGATAATGAAAAAGTATTAGGGTTCCCTAAAGATTTTACTATGACTATTACAGATATTAAAGTATATAATGGGGCAGGATATATAGTTTTATATATGGGTAATGTATTAACTATGCCTGGTCTTGCTAAAGAATCTAACTATCTAAAAGAGGTTTATAATGGATAGATTAGATTCTCTTTTAGTAAAAAAAGGATTAGTAATATCTAGAACAAGAGGAGAATATGAAATAAAAAATGGTAATGTTCTAGTAGATGGAAAAGTAATAACTAAACCTAGTACAAAAGTATCTGATGAATCAGAATTAGTTATTAATAATAAGTTTGATTATGTATCTAAAGGTGCGTTAAAATTATTAAAAGCAATAGAAGTATTTAATATAGATTTAAGTAATAAAGTAATGCTTGATATAGGATCAAGTACTGGAGGATTTTCTGATGTAGCGCTTAGAAATAATATTAAAAAAGTAATCGCAGTAGATGTAGGAAGTAATCAATTTGATGAAAATTTAAAAAAAGATTCAAGAGTAGAACTACATGAAAATACCGACATCAGGAATTTTAACATAACAGATATAATAGATACGGTAACAATTGATATTAGTTTTATATCAGTTACAAAAATAATAAGTAAATTAAAAGAAATAGATCCTAAAGAAATAGTTTTATTAATAAAACCACAATTTGAATGTGGAAAAGATATATCTGATATGTATAAAGGTATACCACTTAATAAAGAGGTACATAAAGAAGTAATAGAAAAAGTATTAAAATCATTTAGTGATATAGGTTATAATATTCAAAATATTACTTATTCACCAATAACAGGTGGTTCAGGAAATATTGAATATCTAGGTTGTTTTAAAAAAGAAAATAAAAAAGAGATAAATATAGATAATGTTATTAATGAAGCTTTTAAAGAACTAAAATAGTTCTTTTTTTCATATAAATAAATGGGTGATTTTTTTTGAATGGTTTATTTCTTACTATTATTTCAGGATTTAGTACATTAATTGGGATAATTCCTATTTTTATTAATTATAAAAATATAAAAAAGATTATAGTATGTTCTTTGTCGTTTGCAAGTGGAGTAATGTTTTCCATATCTACATTTGATCTATTAGTTGAATCATTAAAAATATTTAATAAAATATTTGGAATTATTCTTGGTTTAATAGTTTTTTTAGTATTATTTTTTGTTGGTATTTTTATTATTAGAATAATAAATAATAATTTAAAGACTGATAATGAGTTAGAAAAGGTAGGGGTATTATCATTAGTTGCGATTATTATTCATAATATACCAGAAGGGATATTAACCTATATGATGACATCTATTGATTATAAATTAGGATTATCTTTAGCATTAGCAATAGCTCTACATAATATACCGGAGGGGATAAGTATTAGTGTTCCTATTTATTATAGTACTAATAGTAGATTAAAAGCATTTTTTTATACTCTTATCGCAGCTTTATCAGAACCTTTTGGAGCTTTGCTTGCATTTATATTTTTTAAAGATTTAAATAATAAAATGATTATTGGTATATTATTTTCGCTAGTATGCGGAATTATGATATATTTATCTTTATTTGATTTAATAAAAGAAGCAAAAAAATATAAAGAAAACAAATTATTAAATATATTCTTTATAATTGGAATGATATTTATGTTTTTAATAATAAAAATATAGAGATTAATCTCTATATTTAATTCCTTGATAAGAATCCCTTTTTACCATTTCTTTATCAATTTCATTTAATACTCCAAATTTTTTTATAAGCCATTCAGGCTCAACTAATTCTTCTTTAATAGGATCACCAGTTATTCTGTTTATAACTATGTCTTCTCTTAAATATTCTAACTGATCACATACTATATCAACGTATTCTTCTCTTGAAAGTATATGCCAAGGATTTTTTAGGTACTGTTTAAACATATTTGTATCTTTTAGAATATGAAGCATATGTATTTTAATACCTAGTATTTTTTTATGTGATAAATATTTAACAGTGTTAATCATATCTTCTTTAGTTTCATAAGGTAAACCATTAATAATATGCACAACTACATCTATATTTCTTTTGTTTAGTTCTTCTAAACAGTTTTCAAATTCATCTAGAGTAGAACATCTATTAATAAGTTTGGCTGTTTTTTCATTAATTGTTTGTAGACCTAATTCTATAACTAAATCTGTTTTCTTATTTAATTCTTCTAAATAGTCATAGACTTCAGGGGTAATAGAATCTGGTCTCGTTGCGATATTAAGACCAACAACTCCATCTAGTTTAAGTATAGTTTCATATTTTTCTTTTAGTTCAGAAAGAGGTGCATATGTATTAGTATTTGCTTGAAAATAACCAATATATTTAGAAGTAGGCCATTTTTTAAGCATTACTTCTTTAATAGACTCAAATTGATCTACTAAGTTATTTGTAGTTACTTTTTCACCAGAACCATTTAGGCAATAAGAGCAGCCTCCAACACCTTTAGTACCATCAATATTAGGGCATGTAAAACCAGCATTTAAACTAACTTTAAATACTTTACATCCATATTTCTTTTGATAGTAATAATTTAATGTATAATATCTTTTATTATCTAAACTATACTTAAACATAAAACCACCTACAAAGTATTATATCATTTTTAAAATAAATATTGAATTAAATATAAATATATATTATAATTAATTTGTTGACAGCGAAGAAAAGTAGTAATAAAGGATTTATTTAAAGAGAGTTAGTGGTTGGTGAAAGCTAATAATAATGAATTTATGAACTTGTTTTGGAGTCAAATAACGCATATCTGCGATAAAGATTTAAGTGCATAGTTTCTATGAAGTAAGGTGGTACCGCTTATAAGAGTCCTTACATCATAGGAATTTTTTTCTTTAAAAAGGAGTTGAGTTTATGAATTTTATGCAATATTTTTTATATTTTATTGTTTATTTTATAGTGGGTTATTTGATTTATATGCTTTTTGTGGTTTTCCCACAATCTAGGGCAAGAAAAAAATCAAAGAAGAAAAAATATCCCGCTGAAATAGAAGTATTAAAAGGATATTATAAAATTGATATAGAAAAAATAGGTTTGATTAGGACACTTAGAATTTTAAATTTCTTTAATGCGCTCATGTTTGCAGGATTAGTAATGATTGTTTTTAATATAAAAGAAGTATGGTTAAAAATAGTTGTATTAGTTATATTAATACTACCAACGATTTGGGTTGTATATTATTTTATAGCGAAGTATTTAAAACATTTAGAAAGGAAGAGTGAAAATGTATAATTTTAAAGAAGTAGAAAAGAAATGGATAGAATATTGGGATAAAAATAAAACATTTAAGACGGATGTAGAAGACTTTAGTAAGCCTAAGTATTATGCTTTAGACATGTTTCCTTATCCATCAGGAGTAGGTTTACATGCAGGGCATGTTGAAGGTTATACCGCAACAGATATTGTGTCAAGAATGAAAAGAATGCAAGGATATAATGTTCTTCATCCAATTGGATATGATTCATTTGGATTACCAGCTGAACAATTTGCGATTAAGACTGGTAAACATCCTGATGGCTTTACACAAAAGAATATAGAGTATTTTACTAAACAATTAAAATCAATTGGTTTATCATTTGATTGGGATAGATGTATATCTTCTCATGAACCATCTTATTATAAATGGACTCAATGGATTTTTAAAAGATTGTATGAAGATGGACTTGCGAAACAAATAGATATGCCTGTTAACTGGTGTGAAGAATTAGGAACAGTACTTGCTAACGATGAAGTAATTGATGGTAAAAGTGAAAGAGGAGGATATCCTGTTGTTAGAAAAAATATGAAACAATGGGTTATTGATATGCCTAAATATGCTGAAAAATTACTATCTGGATTAGATGAATTAGACTGGCCAGAATCAACTAAAGAGATGCAAAGAAACTGGATAGGAAAAAGTACTGGTGTAGAAGTAGATTTTGATATAGTAGGCGGAGGGAAATTTTCTATTTATACTACATGTATTGAAACTATATATGGTATTACATTTATGGTACTTGCGCCTGAAAGTAAATTAGTTGATGAATTAAAGACAAGAATAACTAATTTTGATGAAGTAGAAAAATATAGAGAAGAAACAGCTAAAAAGTCTGATTTTGATAGAACTGAAATGAATAAAGATAAATCAGGTGTTAAATTAGAAGGAGTAATGGCAATTAATCCTGTTAATAATAAAGAAGTACCTATTTATTTAGGAGACTTTGTTTTAGCTAGTTATGGTACAGGAGCAGTTATGGCAGTACCATCTCATGATCAAAGAGATTATGAATATGCAGTTAAATATGATATTCCAATGATTCAAGTAATTGATGGAAGAGAAACTGATACTTGCGCTTTTGAAAAACAAGATTACTTAGGAAAAGGATGTAAATTAATTAATAGTGAAGAATTTACTGGTTTAACTGTTGAAGAAGCTAAAAAAGCAATTACTGAAAAACTAGTTAAGATGGGTAAAGGAAGAGAACAAACAAATTATAGAATAAGAGAATGGATATTTGCTAGACAAAGATATTGGGGTGAACCAATTCCTATAGTTAATTTTGAAGATGGTACTCAAGAGGCTTTAGATGACAGCGAGTTACCATTAGTTTTACCAGAACTTTCTGATTATAAAGGAAGAAATGGAAAAGCACCACTTGAGAGTGCGACTGAATGGAAGAATGTAACTATTAATGGTAAAAAAGGAGTTAGAGAAACTTCTACAATGCCTGGTTCAGCAGCTTCTTCTTGGTATTTCTTAAGATATATTGATCCAAAGAATGATAATGAATTTGCTAGAAAAGAATTAATAGATCATTGGATGCCAGTAGATTTATATGTTGGTGGTCCAGAACATGCAGTTGGACATTTGTTATATGCAAGAATGTGGAATGAATATTTATATGATAAAAAATTAGTGGGTGTTCAAGAACCATTTACTAAATTAGTTCACCAAGGAATGATTCTTGGTTCAAATGGATTAAAGATGGGAAAAAGATATCCAGAATATGCAGTAGATCCAATGGATGTCGCAAATACATATGGTGCAGATACTTTAAGATTATATGAAATGTTTATGGGACCATTAGAAGCTGAAAAACCTTGGAGCGAAGAAGGCGTAAATGGTGCAAAGAAATTTATAGATAAAGTATATAGAATGTTTATTGAAGAATCTAAGATTCAAGATAAAGAAAATAAAAACTTAGAAAAAATCTATAATCAAACTATTAAGAAAGTAACTGAAGATTATGAAAAATTATCATTTAATACAGCTATATCTCAGTTAATGATTTTCTTAAATGCAGTTCAAAAAGAAGAAGTATTCCCTAAAGAATACGCAGAAGGATTTTTAAAGTTATTAAATCCAATCGCACCATTTGTAACGGAAGAAATATGGAATAAATTAGGACATGATAATACTATTTCTTATGAAGAATGGCCAAAATGTGATGAATCTAAATTAGTGGAAGATACATTTGAAATGGTTGTTCAAGTAAATGGAAAAGTAAGAGGAAAAATAGTAGTAGATGATTCTGTTACAGAAGAAGAAATGAAAGAAAAAGCTAAAGAAATAGATAATGTTAAGAATTATTTAGAAGGACACGAAATAATAAAAGAAATAGTTGTTCCTAAAAAATTAGTTAGTTTCGTAATAAAATAAGAGTTAATTTAACTCTTTTTTTAATTTTTTTATAAAAAATAGGGGAAAAACCTTTTTCAAAAGAGAATATAACTATTGAAGGAGGTTTTGGTATGAAAAAAATATTGATTATTATTTTAATATTAGTGACAGCTATTTTAAGTGTATTTATTTTTGATGATGTAGATATAGAGGCATCTACTAGAAAGGTTGAAAAGAAAAGTAAGGTAAGTAAAGTCGCTAAAGAAAATTATAAATATATAACTGAGGATACAGATAATATTGATGGGTTATTAAAAAAAGAAGAAAAGGCAGAACCTATAATAGAAGAAGTAGTAGTTAATGAACCTATTAATGAAGAAGAAAATCCTAAGAAAAATGGTTTCATAGAAGAAGATAATAAAATGTATTATTATGAAAATGATATAAGGGTAATTGGTGAAAAAGAAATAGATGGTTATAATTATTTCTTTAATGAAGAAGGAGTAATGCAAAGAAGTTTATTTATAGATAAAAAATATTATGGAGAAGATGGTAAACAAATTATAGGCTTTTATGATATTGATAATAATACTTATTATTTTGAAAATGAAGGATATGTAGTAGGTAATAAAGAAATAGAAAATGATATTTATTATTTTAATGAAGAAGGTATATTACAAAAAGATATAATAATAGAAAACTGTTATTATGATGGTTCTGGTAAACTATATACTGGATTTAAAGATATAGATAGTAATACATATTACTTTTCTAAAGAAGGAATAGTGAAAGGTATAAAAGAAATAGATGATAAGAAATACTATTTTGATGAAGAAGGACACTTAATTAGAAATAGTTTTTATGATAATTATTACTTAGATGAAGATGGAGTAATAGTGACTGGGCAAAGAGAAATAAATGGAAGAATATATGTATTTAATGAAGAAGGAATACTTCAAAATGGGTTTCAAGTAATAGATGGAAATACTTATTTTTTGGATGAAAATAGTAATAAACTATTAGGCTTACAATTAATAGATGGAATAAGATATTACTTTGATTTTGAGACGGGAGTATTAATGAAAAAAGATGTAAAATCTATTATTGATATTTCTTCTTGGCAAGGAGATATTAATTTTGATATGTTAAAGGAATCTGGTCTAGTAGATGGTGTCATTGTTAGAGTTGGTTATGGTACAACAAATAATGATAGTCCAGTATTAGATAATAAATTTGAAAGAAATATAAGTGAATTAAATAGATTAGGTATTCCATATGGAATATATATATTTGGATATGCTCAAACAGAAGAAGCCGCTATAATAGAAGCTAGTTTTACTGATGAAATGATAAAAAAATATAGTGTTAATTTATCATACCCAATATTTTATGATGCAGAACTTACAGAGTTTAATGGAGTTAAATATACTAAAGCTTTATATAAAAGAGTTATTAATAAATATATATCTACCCTTAATGAATTAGGTTATGATAATGTAGGAGTATATGGAAATTTGTCTATGCTTACTAGTGGCGGACTTAGTTCTTTACAAAAGAAAATACCTAAGTGGGTTGCGCAGTACTATACTAGATGTGAATATGATAATGATTATATAGGATGGCAATATACATCTGATGGATATGTTCCTGGAATAGAAGGAAGAGTAGATTTGAATATTTTTTATTAAAAAGATGATATCAAAATAAAGTAAATATTGTTTACTTTATTTTTTTATGATAAGATAATATTATTATGGAGGGTATATGGTATATGAATAAAATAGATTTAAATAATAAAACTATATTAGTAACAGGTTCATCTGGATTTATTGGAAGTAATTTATGTATGAGACTTTTAAATGAAACTAATTCTAAAATAATTGGTTTAGATAATATGAATGATTATTATGATGTTAAATTAAAAGAATATAGATTAAATAAATTATTAAATTATGAAAATTTTAAATTTATCAAAGGAAATCTTGCGGATAAAACATTAATAAATAATATATTTAATGAATATAAACCTCAAATAGTAGTTAATTTAGCTGCTCAAGCGGGAGTTAGATATTCAATAGATCATCCTGATACTTATATAGAATCAAATATAATTGGTTTTTATAATATACTAGAGGCATGTAGACATAATCCAGTAGAACATTTAGTATATGCATCTTCATCATCTGTTTATGGAGGTAATACTAAAGTACCATTTAATGTAGACGATAAAGTTGATACTCCAGTAAGTTTATATGCCGCAACAAAAAAGAGTGATGAATTACTTTCTCATGCATATTCAAAACTATACAACATTCCTTCTACTGGTCTTAGATTTTTTACAGTATATGGACCTGCAGGTAGACCAGATATGGCATATTTTAGTTTTACTAATAAATTAATAAATGGAGATACAATCAAGATATATAACTTTGGCAATTGTAAAAGAGACTTTACTTATATAGATGATATAGTTGAAGGAATAATAAGAGTTATGATGGGCGCACCTGAAAAAAAGAATGGTGAAGATGGTCTTCCAATTCCACCATATGCAGTATATAACATAGGTAATTCAAATCCAGAAAATTTATTAGATTTTGTTAATATATTACAGGAAGAATTAATTAAAGCGAAAGTATTACCAAAAGATTATGATTTTGAATCACATAAAGAATTAGTGGCAATGCAACCAGGTGATGTAGAAGTTACATATGCGGACACTTCTGCACTAGAAAAAGATTTTGATTATAAACCAAATACAAGTTTAAGAGACGGCTTAAGAAATTTTGCAGAATGGTATAAGCAATACTATATTGATAAAAAGTGATTTTTAGGAGGATAAGAAAATGATTAATTATAACAGAATACTAAAATACGTAAAACATCCATCTAAGTTTTTTCTTAAATTAGATGAAAAAGGGATATTAAGATTACCTGATAAAATATTTATAAAATTTCAATTTTATAATGAAATGGGATATAAATTAGATTTAAAAAATCCAATAACATTTGACGAAAAATTACAATGGTTAAAGTTATATGATAGAAATCCATTATATACTACTATGGTAGATAAATATGAAGCAAAAGAATATGTTGGAAAAATAATTGGAGAAAAGCATATAATTCCAACAATAGGAATTTATGATAAATGGGAAGATATAGATTTTAAAAAGTTACCAAAATCATATGTCATTAAAACAACTCATGATTCAGGAAGTGTTTTTGTAATTAAAGACGGTAAAATAGATAAAGAGATGATTAAGGAAAAAATTGAAAAATCATTAAAAAATAATTTTTTCTATCAATCACGTGAATGGCCATATAAAAATGTTAAACCAAGAATCTTAATTGAAAAGTATATGGAAGACAATGTAGATAAGGAGCTAAGAGATTATAAATTATATTCTTTTGATGGTTATGTTGCAGCAACATTATTAGCAACTAATAGACAAAGTAAGACAGAGGAATTAAATTTTGATTATTTCAATGATAAATTTAAGCATCTTAAATGGACAAATGAATGGCATCCTAACAATAAAAAAGTTCCACATAAACCAGTTAATTATGAACTAATGAGAACTTTTGCGGAAAAACTTTCCAAGGGATTCCCACATATGAGAGTAGATTTTTATGAAGTAAATGGGGAAGTATATTTTGGTGAAATAACGTTATATGATATGGCTGGTTATCTTAAAATTCATCCTGATAAATGGGAAACTAGATTTGGAAAACTTATAAAATTACCTAAAAAAAGGAAATGATTTTACAGAAAGATTACATTTTTTGTAATTTTTTTTTAGTTATAACAAAAAATAATATTGTATGTTTGTTATTTTAATTTAATTATGTTAGAATTAAAGTGGGTGAATATAATGAAAAGGAACAAATTTAGAGTGTTATTATATGTCCTTTCAATTATCTTAATTTTATTGATAATTGTTATATTATTATTTAAATATAATGTGATTGGCAGCAATAATGATAATAAAAATAAAAATACTAATATAAACGAAAAGCATATAGATGAAAAAAAAGATGTAGAGGAAAATATTTCAAAAAAAGATGATAAAAAAGAATCAAAAGAAAACTCTTCAGGACCAGCTCAAACAGAAGAAGAGGAAAACAAAAATGAAAAAGAAGGTAATGTTACTATTAATATAGAATTAATAGGAGATGAAGAAGTCGAAATTAAGCAAGGTGAAAAGTATAATGAACCTGGCGTTAAAGCAATTGATTCAAATGGTAATGATGTTAGTGATAAAATAACTATTGAAAATAATGTTAATATTGATAAAAAGGGCGAATATAGGGTTATCTATTCATATGGGAAATCAATTGCTATTAGAAGAGTAATTGTAAAGTAGAGAGGAGTGAAAAATATGAAAAGGAGTTTAAAAAAGAATCTTTTAATAATTGTATTCATTGTAATAATTACTTTTGCTTTTAATATAAGCAATGTTAATGCCGAAATAGTGGAAAAAGATGGTAATAAATATATATATGAAGAAGGAATACTTAAAACAGGTTTGTTTAATTATAAAGGGAAAACATATTATGCCAATGATAATGGAGTATTACAAAATAGAGTACAAGAAGTAAATGGAAAGAAATACTTTTTTGGAAGAACTACATATTATATGTGGAAAGGCATGATTAATGACTGGGGTGATATGATAGTAACAAATGAAAATGGTGAAGTATATACAGGTTTATTTGATTATGAAGGGAAAACATATTATGCCAATGATAATGGAGTATTACAAAATAGAGTACAAGAAGTAAATGGAAAGAAATACTTTTTTGGAAGAACTACATATTATATGTGGAAAGGCATGATTAATGACTGGGGTGATATGATAGTAACAAATGAAAATGGTGAAGTATATACAGGTTTATTTGATTACGAAGGGAAAACATATTATGCCAATGATAATGGAGTATTACAAAATGAAGTACAAGAAATAGATGGAAAGAAATACTTTTTTGGAAAAACAACATATTATATGAGAAAAGGTTGGATAGATAATTGGGGTGATGCATTAGTAACAAATGAAAATGGTGAAGTATATACAGGTTTATTTGAGTATGACGGCAAAACATATTATGCCAATGATAATGGAGTATTACAAAATGAAGTACAAGAAATAGATGGAAAGAAATACTTTTTTGGAAAAACAACATATTATATGAGAAAAGGTTGGATAGATAATTGGGGTGATGCATTAGTAACAAATGAAGAAGGAGAGCTTAAAACTGGACTGTTTGAATATAAAGGAAAAATATACTATGCTAATAACAATGGTATATTACAAAGATATATACAAGAAATAGAAGGTAGAAAGTATTATTTTGATCCAAGTAGTTTTGAAAGAAAAACTGGATGGATTAAACATAATAACAAAACATATTATGCTAATTCAGATGGTCAATTAGTAAATACTGATCAGACAATTGATGGGTTATTATATAGATTTAATGAAGATTGCTCCTTAAAATCTGGTTGGCAAGGAAATAGTTATATTTTGGAAGATGGTTCAAAAGCAACAGGTTGGAAGATCATTACAGGGAAAAAATATTTCTTTAACCAAGATGGAGAAATGATGGGTGAAGATGTAAAAAAAGTAATAGATGTTTCATCATGGCAAGATACTATTAACTGGGAACAAGTAAAAAATGATGGAGTAGATGGAGCTATTATAAGAGTCGGCTGGGGAATGACTTCATATGACGCACCAGGTACTGATTCTAAATTTGCTTATAATATAAGTGAAGTAAAAAGATTAAATATACCATACGCTCTTTATATATATGGCTATGCTGAATATGACTTTTCAGCAAGAAACGAAGCTAAATTTGTAAAAGAAATGATGGAAAAATATGGAATTCCAAAGAATACTTATGTTTTCTATGATGCTGAAGAACCAATTCCAGTATCAACATATAGTTTAGTAATACCAACGTTTGTGGAAACAATGCATAATTATGGATATAAAAATGTTGGTGTGTATGGAAGTATTTCATATTTTGAATATGGAAGATTAAATAGTGATAGTATAAAGCAATATCCAATATGGGTTGCACAATACTATAAGAGAAACCAATATGAAGGAAATTATGTTGGTTGGCAATATTGCTCTGATGGAAGAATAAACGGGATAAATGGCAATGTTGATGTTAACATGTTTAAAATAAGTTTTTAGTAGGAGTTTTTTATGAAGAAAGTATGCGTTTATACTTGTATAACAGGTTCATATGATGATGTAAAAGAATTTAAGGAGTTTAAAGAAAAAAATATAGATTATATTCTTTTTACAAATAATAAGGAATTAAAGTCTGATTTTTGGAAAGTAGTATATATAGAAAACGATGGTTTGGATAATATAAGATTAAATCGAAAAATAAAAATATTAGGTCATGAATTAATAAATAATAATTATGATTATTCGGTATATATTGATGGTTCTATTTCATTAAGAAAACCAATAACTGAGTTTATTAAGAATTGTTGTGATTTTGATAAATATGATTTGATTGGTTTTAGACATAGTATGCGTGATTGTATCTATGTTGAGGGGAAAGCATGTTTAAAATACATGAAAGAAGAAAAAAAACAAATTATAAAAGAAATGGATTATATTAAATCTAAGAATTATCCAGAACATAATGGTTTAATGGAAAATACTATTTTTGCAAAGAATTTAAAAAGCGAAAAGGTAAAAGAGACATGTAAATTATGGTTTGATATGGTCATGGATTATAGTTGTAGAGATCAATTATCTTTTTGCTTTTGCGCATATCAAACAAAACTAAAATATAAATTACTAGATATGAATGTTTTTGATAATGAATATTTTATAAATGTACCACACAAAAGAATAAATCAATTAGATAATTATAGATTCTATTTTGGAGATGATACAAATGTTGAAAATATGAATTATGATTATGATATAGTAGGCAAGTATAAAAAGAAGAATAATCATTTTGTGGCGAGTGTAAAATCTCCTTGTGATACAAAATTGTTTAAATTTGTATTTGGAAAATTTGGTATGATTAAGGTAAATAATATCAAATTAAATAATAAAACTATAAATTATCATATTATAAATGGTGCTTGTTTTGATGATGGAGATTATTATTATTCTGAATTTCCATCAATAATAATAAGTAAAACAATAAAGAAAAATCAAGACATAAATATATCGTTTGATGTTGAAATATTGAATTCAAATCAAGTAGATACTTTGATTTATAATTTGATTGATAAAAATGGTTCTTTAATAGCAGATAATAATTCTTTAATTTCTGAAAATAATAGTTTAAAAAAACGAATAAATGAAATAATTAATAGCAATTCATGGAAAATAACTAAGCCTATTAGAACTATTAAAGATTCATTAAAAAGAAAGAAAAAAAGGTAGTAGTGAAAATATAATAATAAAAAAAAGGATTAAATTCTTTTTTTATTATTGCGTAAATGTTATAATTAAAATGATTAAAGCATTAGGAGATGATATAATGATTAAAAAAATTGATAAAACGAAAATTACTTATATAATTTTAGCAATTATTACGTTTTTATTTTTTGTATGTAGAATTAGTAATATAAAAACAGGTAAGGGTATGATAATACTTTTATCAATTGTATTTTTTGCACTATTATTATTGGGTTATTTTTTAATTTCTAAATTTAGCAGGTTAAAAATAGAAACATTGTTTTTAATATTTTCAATAACTTTTGGTATTTTTTATATTTTTGGTTTTCCACCATCACAATTACCAGATGATTCATCAGATTATTTTAGGTCACTTGAAGTATCAGAATTTCATTTAACTACTCCAAAAAAGGATAAGGTTTATGGAAGATCATATTCAGTGAATGTAGAAAAGGTATATAGTTCAAAAAGTTATTCTGATGTAATAAGTAATATGAATATGAAATTGGAAGGAAAGAAAAAGCTTTATACATATACAAATAAATCTTTGTATTCATTCGTTTGTTATATTCCTCAAGCAATAGGAGTAGGAATAGCAAACATATTAAAATTACCAATTGTTTTTCAAATATTATTAGGGAAAATATTTAATTTTTCATTCTATGTATTAGCTATTTATCTTGCAATTAAGTATATTCCGGTAAAAAAAGAATTAATATTTTTTATGAGCTTACTACCTATATCTATGCAAGAGGCAACATCGTTATCGGCTGATTCAATGACTATTTGGGCAACATTTTCACTTTTTGCATTTACAATGTGGTCAAAAATAAAAGAAATAAAGTTTACTAAAAGACACTATATAATTTTATCTTTATTATTACTTTTTATATCACTAAGTAAAATTGTATATTTACCATTATGTTTCTTAATATTATTAATTCCAACAAGTTGTTTTAAAAGCAAAAAGCAAAAAATTATTTATTGTTGCTTTGTTCTTTTTGTTTCCATTTTATTTAACATGATATGGTTAAAAATTTCTGCACCATATTTGGATCAATTTATGAGTTCAAGAAAATCTAATTCAAGTGATCAATTGATGTATATTATCTCAAATCCATTAGAATATGTATTAATATTATTTAATACAGTTGACAAATTCTTATTTACCTATTCAGAACAAATGATTGGTTATTCGTTAGGGGCTTGGACTGTTAACACGTCATATATTTTTGCTGCAGTAAGTCTAATCATGTTATTATATATGGTCGTTAAAAATAATAGAAAAGTTTTCCTATTAAATAATTATGAGAAAATTTTTAGTTTCTTAATATTGATAGGAACAACGCTATTGATTTTTACTTCTTTGTATCTACAATGGACTGAACTACGTGCTCATTTTGTTGATGGAATTCAAGGTAGATACTTTATTCCATTGATACCAATAGTATCATTACTATTTATGACTAAGAATGATGAAGAAAAGATTAATTTTTGTTCATTAATGATAGTGATAATGTTTAATATAGTTGCGTTAATATCTATCTATAGAGTTTATTTATAAAATTTAACGCGTTTATTGAAAAATAATAAAAAATTTGTTATTATATAAGTAATAATTAGTGGAGGATTTATGAAAAAGAAAGATGTAATGCAAGAAGAAAAAAAGGTGGATTATTCAAAAGAAAGTTTTAATGGAAAGAAGATAGCAGTTTTAATACCATGCTATAATGAAAGTTTAACTATTGAAAAAGTAGTAAAAGACTATAAAAAAGTGTTACCAGAAGCTGATATTTATGTTTATGATAATAACTCTAAAGATAATACTGATGAGATTGCAAAAAAAGCAGGTGCAATTGTTAAATATGAATATAAGCAAGGAAAAGGAAATGTTATTAGATCTATGTTCAAGGATATTAATGCTGATTGTTATTTGATGATTGATGGAGATGATACATATCCTGCAGAGCATGCAAGAGAGATGTGTTATTATGTTCTAAATGGTCAAGCAGATATGGTTATTGGTGATAGATTATCTTCTACTTATTTTGAAGAAAATAAAAGACCATTTCATAATTTCGGTAACGTATTAGTAAGAGGATTGATTAATAAATTATTTAAAAGTAATGTTAGGGATATTATGACTGGATATAGAGCTTTTAGCTATGATTTTGTTAAAACATTCCCAATTTTATCAAAGGGTTTTGAAATTGAAACTGAAATGACTATTCATTCCCTTGATAAGAATTTATTGTTAAAAGAAATACCTGTTCAATATAGAGATAGACCTGAAGGAAGTGTTTCTAAACTTAATACAATTAGTGATGGAATTAAAGTTGTTAAAACAATTGCGAGATTATTTAAAGAATATAAACCACAAGTATTTTTTTCAATATTTGGAATTGTATTTTTATTAATATCACTAGGTTTTGGAATTCCAGTATTTATTGATTATTTTAAAACTGGTTTAGTTAATAGATTCCCAACTTTAATATTTTCTGGGTTTATGTTAATGATTTCTGTTTTGAGTTTTGTATGTGGAATAATATTAGAAGTTGTAGTTAAAAAGCACAGACAATTATTCGAGTTTATTTTAATAAATACAAAAAAAGAAAAATAATTTCTTTTTTTTTGGAAAAAATATGAATACTGTATATTATAATTACCATTAATAGGTTATAATAATATTAAGGAGGGTTATGGGATGAAAGAAAAAAAAGAAAGAGACTCAAGATATGAATTACTGAGAATTGTATCAATGCTTTTAATTATATTATGGCATATAATTCAACATACAAATGCATTAAATAATTCTAGTGGAACTTTTCATTATTTAATATCTTTTGTGTTTATTCTTATAAGTGTTCATGTTAATTCATTTGTAATGATTACTGGTTATTATCAATATAACAAAAAAGTTAAATATAAAAAGGTACTATATTTGCTCGGCGTAGTTTTGTTTTATAATATAGCGTATGAAATTATAAATATATATGTTTTACATAAATATGTAACCCCTTTAGATATTCTAGAGGACACATCTATTTTAAACTTAAATAATTATTGGTTTATAAATTACTATATAATACTTTATTTAATATCTCCATTATTAAATAAGTTTATAGAACACACTACAAAAAAAGAACATAAGAATATACTAATTATTATGTTTATTTGTTTTGATTTAATACCTTTTATAACTGGTCAAAAGGCGTTTTCTAATAACGGTTTAACTATAATAGGTTTTATTTTTATCTATATAGTAGGAGCTTATTTTGCAAAGTATCCAATTAGAGAAAGTGAGTGCTTTAAAAAGTTTTCTAATAACAAATTGAGAGTTACATTTTTAGTATTATTCTTATTTACATCTTTTTTGAATTTTATTAACTATCAATTTGGAGAGTCATTAGCAACAAGCAATAACGAGATATTAAGAAGAGTTAGTGATATAATAACTTCTCAAATTATAGGGTATTCCAATCCGTTTTTATTCTTTCAAACTATCTTTTATTTTTTATATTTTGGCGAATTAAATATAAAATCAAAGATAATTAATTCTATTGGAAAAATAACATTTGGTGTTTATTTAGTTCATGAAAACAAGGTTGTTTATAATAATCTTTATTCAAAGATATTTGCTCCTATAACTAATAATACACCTAGTAGAGTTTTTTTTAAAATGATTGTTATAGCTATTATTATATTTGTTGCTAGTATTATTGTTGAATATATTAGAAAGGGTATAACTATTTTGCTAGGCAAATTGAAAATAGTGAAAAGAATAAAAGTAAAACTTAGTAATTACTTTGGAAATTTTTAGAAGAATAGTTAGAGTTTTATTTTTTATAAAATATTATAGTATATTAGCTGTTGGGACTATTTAATAATAGTTCCTTTATTATTATAAATATCATATATCAAGTGATTATACACCATATGGGCTTTATTTTTTACAAGAATCCTATTTATTTTTTTAAAAAAAAATTATATAATTAAAGTGTATATAAAAATTCAAAATTCAGTTGAGGTATTGTTTATGAAGTTAATTAATAAAATTAAGAATAATAAATTCTTGTTTATACTACTAAGTTTATTAACATTATTTAGAATAATGATTGCCATCAGGATACCCTTACAACTTCAAGCAGATGCAATGTACGATGATTATTTATTTGTTAGATATGCAAAATCGCTTTTGACATTTGATTGGTTAGGAAGCTTTGATCAATTCACTTTAGCAAAAGGAATATCATTTCCGTTCTTTTTGATAACAAATTATTTGTTAGGTATACCTTATTATTTAGCGTTGATAGTATTATATATATTTTCTATAATAGTTTTTGTTTTAACAATAAAAAAAATAATAAAAAACAAGTATTATTTATCATTTTTATATTTATTCTTGTTATTTTCTCCTGTAATGTTACATGTTGAAAATGTTCAAAAAGTATATCGTGGTGGAGTACTAATTAGTTTTGTATTACTTGTTGTTTCTGGAATAATTGGTTTATATTTAAATATTAATGATAAAAAAAGAACAATATATACAATTTTATTATCAATTTGTTTACCATTTTTTTGGTTTTTAAAAGAAGACTCAATATGGATATTACCTCTTTTATGTGTAGGGGCTCTTTTTACTATATATAAGGTATATAAGAGTAAGGATAGGGTAATAAAAAAAGCAATCATGATAATTATCCCTTTTATCTCTCTTTTTGCGATTAGTTTTGGTTATAAGTCTATTAACTACTTTAAATATGGAGAATTTACAATAACAGATAGAGGTGGGACTTATTTTAAAGAAATGATAAGCGATTTACTTCATATTGAAGGGAAAAACAGAGATAAGAAGTATTGGATTACAAATGATATGATGAATAAGGCCTATGATAATAGTCCTACATTGTTATTAATAAAAGAAAAAATGGATGAGAAGTATAACTCTTTTTGGACAGATGAAAATGGAGAAATAAATGGGGATATTATTTACTGGGTTATCAAGGATGCTGCTGCAGAGTCAGGATTATATAAAAAAGGTGGAAAAGAGGTAAATAATTTTTATAAAAAAGTACATAATGAATTACAAAACGCGTTTGATACAAAAAAATTAAAAAAGAATAATGATTTTTATATATCCAGTGTTGTTAAAGGTATAACAAAAGAAGAAATTCCTGATTATATCAACTTTATGGGAGAATCACTTAATTCATTAATACTTCATGATAGATTTGATGTCGGATTATATCCATCAACTGGTGAAACTAATGAATTAGCTTTATTTGATGAACTTACAATGTCACAGACTATAAACAAAGACGCTAACAAAGGAATATATAAATTATCAAGTTATTATGTTAAAATATGTTTCTGTATTAAAAGAATTTATAGCATGTTAGGATATTTGTTATTCTTTGCAATGTTGATAGGTTTATGTGGGTTCATTGTAAAATTCTTTTATAATTTAGTTAAGAAAACAAGTGATGAAACATTTAATTCTATGTTTTTGATAACTTTAGGTTTAGTATTAACGTGTTTTGTTCAATTCTTTGGTACAACTTTCTTTTGTAGATTTTTATCAATAAGAAAGGTATATGATTATACATCAATAATATATCCATTATTACAAATTGCAGAATTTATATGCTTAATTATAATTGTAAAATTTGTAAAAAATAGATTAAATAAATTTCTAAAGGAGAATAAATATGATAGAAAAATTAAAAAACAATAAATTATTTATACAAATAATCAGGTTTGGCGTAGTTGGTGGAATAGCTTTTATAATAGATTATATAACCTTAGTGGTATGTAAGGAAGTATTGGGATTAAATGTATTAATAAGTGCAGCAATAGCTTTTACAGTATCAGTAATTGCTAATTATATTCTTAGCGTAAAATGGGTGTTTGATGTAGATAAAAATAAAAGTAAACAAAAGAATTTTATTATATTTGTAATATTTAGTATAATTGGATTAGGATTAACTGAATTAATTATGTGGTTTGGAACAGATATAATAAAAATTAGTTATTTAATAGTTAAAATAGTGGCTACAGCCATTGTTATGGTATTTAATTTTATAACTAGAAAATTATTTTTGGAATAATTTTTCTTTTTTTTTATATATAAAAATGGTATAATTAAATAGATATATAAGTTATGGGAGGATTTATGGATTCAATAAACTATTTGTTATCTAAAACAAGAAATACATTAAAAAATGAGGGGGTAAAAGATTTAGTAAAAAAAACTAAAAAGTATATTTTTAATGGAATGAAAGGTGATAAACAAAAATGTAAAGATATCCTTTTTATAAATGGTTGTACTTTACCTCATCCAAGTAGATATAGAGTAGAGCATCAAAGAGAACAATTGGAATCTAATGGAATAAGTACAGATCAAGTATTCTATGAACAACTATCTTTAGATAAAGAAAAGTATTATAGAGGATTTGTGTTTTTTAGGTGCCCAATTACAGAAACAGTAAAACAGTTTATAGAAAAAGCAAAATATAATAATAAAACAGTATTTTATGATATAGATGATTTAGTCTTTGATAAAGAATACACTAAATCTATTAAATATTTAAAGACTATGAGTAAAGAAGATTTAGATTTATATTATGATGGCGTAAAGAGAATGGGAGATACATTAAAACTATGTGATTATGCAACTACTACTACAGAAGTGCTTGCAAAAGAATTAAAAAAATATGTTAAAGATGTGTATATTAATAGAAATGTGGCGTCTGAAAGAATGAGTTTATATTCTTTGGAGGCAAGTAAAAAAATAAAAAGAGATAAAGATAAAGTAGTATTAGGGTATCTTAGTGGTTCGATAACACATAATCCTGATTTTGAATTGATATTACCTGTATTAACTAAAATAATGGATAAGTATAAAAATGTTTATTTAAAAGTGGTAGGCATATTAGATATTCCTCAAGAGTTAGATAAATATAAAGAGAGAATAATAGTATCTCCATTTGTGGATTGGGAAAAGTTACCTGAGTTAATAGCGTCTATTGATATTAATTTAGCACCACTTGAAGAATCGTTATTTAATGAAGCTAAATCTGAAAACAAATGGATGGAAGCAGCACTTGTAAAAGTTCCAACAATTGCTTCAGATATAGGGGCTTTTAAAGTAATAAGAAATAATGTAGATGGAGTTTTAGTTAAAAACAATGAAAAAGAATGGTTTGATAAATTAGAAAAACTTATTAATGATATGAAATTAAGAAATAAAATTGCAGAAGAAGCTTTTAATAGAACTATTAAAAATTATATAACTACATATTCAGGTTATAAGTATACGAAGTTTATTAAATCAAAACTAAGTAAATCAGTTGCATTTGTTTTACCTACATTAAATATATCTGGTGGAGTAAATGTTGTTATTAAGCATTGTAATATTTTAAGAAATAATGGCTATGATGTTTTTATAATTAATATGGATAAAGTTGAAGAAAATATAATTAATAATGATGGTGAAATAAATGTAATATCTAGATTTAAGACTGAAAGTATTTGTAATATAGACAATATGGTGGCAACTCTATGGTCAACTTTATATTTTGTTAGAGAATATCCTAACAAAAGAAAAATGTCTTATTTAGTGCAAAACTTTGAAACTAATTTTATTAATTATGGTTGTTATGGAAAACAAAATGCTAATTCTACATATTCATATGATGATGTTTGTTATATAACAATCTCTAAATGGTGTGAAAATTGGTTAAAGGATGATTTTGAAAGGGATTGCAAATATGCACCAAATGGAATAAAATTAGAACAATTTCCTGTTACTAAAAGAAGTTTTGATAAAAAAATAAGAATACTTGTTGAAGGTAATAGTTCAGATTATTATAAGAATGTCGATGAGAGTTTTAAAATAGTAGAAAAATTAGACAAAAGTAAATATGAAATAAAGTATTTATCATATCAAGGTGAACCAAAAAAATGGTACTATGTTGATGAATTCTTACATAAAGTTCCCTATGATGAAGTTGGAAAAATATATAATAGTGCAGATATACTAATTAAGTCTAGTATACTAGAAAGTTTTTCTTATCCACCATTAGAAATGATGGCAACAGGAGGAATAGCAGTTGTGGCCCCTAACGATGGGAATATAGAATACTTAAGAGATAATGAAAATTGTTTATTATATGAACAAGGTAACATAGAAGATGCTGTTGAAAAAATTGAAAAAATAAGTTCTGATGCTAAATTACGAAAAAAATTAATTAATGGTGGACTTAAAACTGCTAAATCTCGTGAATGGGATAAAATTGAAAAAGAGATAATAAATTTGTATGAATAATATATTACTAATAGTAGAAGGGAGTTTTTATGAAAAGTAGTGATAATGCAATAGAAGTTAAGAATATGTCTAAATCTTTTAAAGCTGTATATGATAAAGCATACACTTTAAAAGAACGATTAGTGTTTTGGAAAACAACAAAAACAGAGAGACATATGGTTTTAAAAAATATTAACTTAGAAATTAAGAAGGGTGAAACAGTTGCTTTAATTGGTGTTAATGGATCGGGAAAATCTACTTTATTAAAATTAATGACTAAAATTATTTATCCAAATAAGGGGAAAGTAATTACTCATGGAAAACTAACCTCTTTATTAGAGTTAGGTGCAGGATTTCATCAAGATTTTACTGGAAGAGAAAACATTTATTTTAATGCTTCAATTTTTGGTTTATCTAAAAAAGAAATTGATTCAAGGGTAGATGACATCATTAAGTTTTCTGAACTTGGTGATGCGATAGACACACCTGTTAGAACTTATTCATCTGGTATGTATATGAGACTTGCTTTTTCAGTTGCAATTAATGTAGATGCAGAAATCTTACTAATTGATGAAATACTAGCAGTTGGTGATCAACATTTCCAAGATAAATGTTTTGCTAAATTAAATGAACTAAAGAATAGTGATAAAACTATAGTTATAGTTTCACATAGTTTGAGTTCAGTTAAAAAATTATGTAATAGAGCTATTTGGTTAAATAAAGGTGAAGTTAGAATGGATGGAGAAACATCTAAGGTAATTGAAGAGTATTTGAAGGTGTGTGGTTAATATGTTAAGGGAATTATTTCAATATAGAGAGTTTTTAATTACAAGTGTACATAAAGATATTAGAGGTAAATATAAGGGTTCTTTTTTAGGTATATTATGGTCATTTATAAATCCATTATTAACAACTTTTATATATTCAATTATATTTTCTGTATTACTTCGTAGTACGCAAGAACACTATGTAGTTTTCGTTATTATTGGTGTATTGCCATGGACATGGTTTACTAACACTATGTCTATGACAAATACATATTTAATAAATGGCGGAATAATAAAGAAAGTATATTTTCCGAGGGAAATATTATCTATTTCTGTAGTAACAAGTGGTTTAATTAATTTCTTAATATCATGTGTAATAATACTTGCTTTTGTATTTTTTAGTGGAATTGGTTTTAGTATTAATTTAATATATTTACCATTAATACTAGTTGTTCAATATATTCTTCAATTAGGTCTATTTATGATAGTTTCATCGATTGATGTGTATGTTAGAGATTTAGAATATATAGTTAATTTCTTTGTTCAAATGTTATTTTATGGTACACCTATATTATATTCAGTAGATATGTTTGGAAAGTTCAAATGGTTATTAAATTTAAATCCATTAACAACAATAATAGGTTCATATAGAGATATTTTCTATTATAAAACTGCTCCTAATTTTGAAGCATTAGGAATAGTATTCCTATTTAGTTTAGGAGTATTATTAATTGGTACTTTAATATTTAAAAAATTAGAAAAAGGATTTGCAGAGGAAGTATAATGGAAAGAATAGCGGGAGTAGTTGTATTATATAATCCTGATGATGGTTATATTGATAATATTAAAACTTATTTAGATGATATAGACTTATTATATGTAATAGATAATTCAGATTGTAAGAATGAGATACCTGAAAGTAAAAAGATAAATTATATTTTTAATAATGAAAATATAGGTGTTGCGAAGGCCTTAAATATGGCTTGTTCTAAGGCTATTAAAGAAAAATATAATTGGATTTTGACTATGGACCAAGATACGAAATTTAAATCTGGAGTTATTAATAGAATGAAGGACTATATAAAAAATAATGACTATTCAAAAGATGGAATACTAGTCCCATGGCATAATACAAAGTTGGATATTATAAAGAGTAAAGATGTTATTGATTATCCTCTACAAGTAATGACATCTGGGAATCTTGTTAATTTGAATATTTATAAAGAAATTGGTGGATATAATGAAGATTTCTTTATTGATGGAATAGATATTGAATACTGTTTAAGATTAAAAAAACATGGATATAGAATTGTAAGGTTTAATGATGTTGAAATAGATCATGATTTAGGTGATATAGAATATCATAGATTTTTAGGAAAAACATTCTTATGTACTAATCATAATTACTTAAGGCAATATTATATTGCTAGAAATTATAGATACATAAGAAAAGAATATTATGATATCGCACCAGAATACTGTGAAGTTTTAACTCATTTAAAATTAAGAATATTTAGAATAATAATGTTTGAAAAAGATAAATATAGAAAAATAAGAAATATATTTAGAGGTGTAAAAGATTATAAAAAAGGAATAATAGGGAAGTATAGATTTGATAATTAATAATTATTCAGGAGTGATGTTTTATGAAAATTGCAGTAGCAGGTACAGGATATGTTGGATTAAGCTTAGCGACTCTATTAAGTCAAAATAATGAAGTGGTTGCACTTGACGTAATTGAGAAAAAAGTGAATATGATTAATAAAGGAATATCTCCTATTAAAGATGAATATATAGAGAAGTATTTCAAAGAGAAAACTTTAAATTTAAGAGCAACACTTGATTATAAAGAAGCCTTTGAAAATGCAAAGTTTATAATTATTAGTACACCAACTAATTATGATGATGAAATGAATTTCTTTGATACATCTTCAGTTGAAGATATAATTATGAAAGTTAAATCTATGAATATAGATACAACTATGGTAGTTAAATCTACTGTACCAGTTGGATTTATAGAGTCAGTCAAAGAAAAATATAATTTAGATAATATAATGTTTTCACCAGAATTTTTGAGAGAAGGAAAGGCACTATATGATAATCTATATCCATCAAGAATAATAGTTGGCGAAAAATCAGAAAGGGCAAAAGAGTTTGCCAACCTATTAAAAAATGCTTCATTAAAAAAAGATGTTCCTATCAAATATATGAATTCCACTGAAGCAGAAGCAGTAAAACTTTTTGCAAATACATATTTGGCATTAAGAGTAAGTTATTTTAATGAATTAGATACTTATGCTGAATTAAAAGGATTAAATACAAAGGATATAATTGAAGGCGTATGTTTAGATCCTAGAATAGGTGAACAATATAATAATCCTTCATTTGGTTATGGTGGATATTGTTTACCAAAAGATACTAAACAACTGCTAGCTAATTATAATGAAATTCCTCAAAATATGATTGAAGCAATTGTAAAGAGTAATGATACAAGAAAATATCATATTGCGGATATGATAGAAAGAAGAAATCCTAATGTAGTTGGAGTATATAGATTAACTATGAAAAGTGGATCAGATAATTTTAGATCTTCAGCTATATTAAGTGTTGTTAAAATATTAAAAGAACGAGATATAAATGTTGTTATATATGAACCTACTATTTTGGAAAATTCATTTGAAGGAATAGAAGTTGTTCATGATTTAAAATTATTTAATGATATTTCTGATATAATAATAGCAAATAGAATAGATGAAGAAATAGAAAAAGTTAAATCTAAAGTTTATACAAGAGATCTATATTCAAGAGATTAGGGAGGATTTATGAGTAAGGTATTGGTAACTGGTGGTGCTGGTTATATTGGTTCACATACTGTAGTTGAATTACTTGAAAAAGGAGAAGAAGTAGTAATAATAGATAATTTTTCTAATAGTAATAAAGAAGTACTAAAAAACATTAAAAAGATTACTAATAAAGATTTCAAGTTCTATGAAATAAACTATCTTGATAAGAAAGAATTAGAGAAAGTTTTTGAGGAAAATGAAATAGATTCAGTTATTAATTTTGCAGGTTTTAAGGCAGTAGGTGAGTCAGTAGAAAAACCACTCGAGTATTATCATAATAATATAGGAGGAGCGGTTATTCTTCTTGAAACAATGAAAAAATATAATGTTAAGAAATTTGTTTTTTCTAGTAGTGCAACTGTATATGGAGATCCTGAAGTAATACCTATTACAGAAGAATGTAAAATAGGTGGAACAACAAATCCATACGGTACTACAAAACTATTTATAGAACAAATATTAAAAGATTTATACAATTCAGATAATACATGGGATATATGTATACTTAGATATTTTAATCCAGTTGGAGCTCATGAATCAGGCCTAATTGGGGAAGATCCAAAAGGAATTCCTAATAATTTAATGCCATTTATAACAAAAGTTGCAGCTGGTATTCTTCCAGAATTATCAGTATTTGGTAATAATTATGATACTAAAGATGGTACTGGTGTAAGAGATTATATACATGTTGTAGATTTAGCGAAAGGTCATTTACTTGCGTTAGATAAATTAAATAAAGAAGGTAATGGAATATTTATTTATAATTTAGGAACAGGTAAAGGTTATAGTGTCTTAGAAATGATAGAAACATTTAAAAAAGTAAATAATGTAGATGTTCCATATAAGATTGTTTCTAGAAGACCAGGAGATATAGCAATGTGTTATTCAGATCCTACTAAAGCAAAACAAGAATTAGGATTTAAAGCAACTAAAACTTTAGAAGATATGTGTAGAGATGGATGGAATTATCAAAAAAATAAATTAAAATAATTAAATTATGATATAATAGTTCTAATTATTATTTATGGGGGTAATAAAATGAAAAATAATGGGAAAGAAAAAAAAGATTTTTCAAAAAAAATAGTATTAATCTTTTTGATTGTTGCTTTATTTGTATCTATTACAATAAATATTGTACTATATATTTCTAATACTAAAAAAGAAGCACCAAATGCTATAGATGAAAACGTAGTTTTTTTTGGTGATTCAATTACTGATCAATATGAAGTAGATAAGTATTATCCAAAGAAAAATGTAATTAATAGTGGTATTAGTGGAAACAAAACAGAGGATTTAATAAATAGAATAGACGAAGATGTATACAAATATAATCCATCAAAAGTATTTTTGCTTATTGGTATTAATGATCTATGTATAAATGTAGAAGAAAAAGATATTTTGTTTAATATTCAAACTATTATTAATGGAATAAAAAACAATAGAAGAAATGCTATTATATATGTAGAATCTATTTATCCTGTAAATACAAAAAAGATGGTCGAAACTGATTATGGTTATTGTAGACAAATGGATAATAATAGAATAAAGAGCATTAATAAGAAAATAAAAGATATGTGTATTGAAAGTGGTGTTAACTATATAGATGTCTACAGTAAATTAGTTGATAAGGAAGGATATTTAAAAGAATTATATACAAGAGAAGGGTTACATTTAAATAATTTAGGATATCTAAAAGTTACATCAGTTTTAAATAAATATTTTTATCAATAAAAAATTTCACTTTTAAAAAATAATTTTTTTTACTATTTTTTTAAAGTTTTTGTCATATATATTTGTACCATAGGGTTTTATATGTTTCTTTTTCATGAACAAGAAAAAATAAAAAATATTAGTTTACGAAGTATATTACTTTATGGTAAAATATCAAGTAATGTTCCGAGTAGGTTTATTTCTAAAACAGGGATGATTTACAAGAGCAAGAAAAAAAAGATGAATTGTTCTCATCTATAAAACAAATAATAAATGATTACTAATAATGATTTAAAACAAGTTTCATAGTAATAGTTAATTAATATGTTAATTGTAGTGAGTTTGTTTGTATAATCAAAACAACTACTTAAACTATGTATAAGTTAAAGAATCGTTAAAAATCATAAGTCAATTAAGAAAGTAAGTTAGAGGTGTAAAAATGGAATTATTAATTATGGCTGCTGGTATGGGAAGTAGATTTGGAGGATTAAAGCAAATAGAACCAATGGGTCCTAATGATGAGTTTATTATTGATTATTCAATTTATGATGCGAAATTAGCTGGATTTGATAAGGTTGTATTTATTATTAAAGAGGAAAACCATAAAGATTTTAAGAATACTATAGGAAAGAGAGTAGAACCATATATGGATGTTGAATATGTATTCCAAAAAATGGAAGATATTCCATCATTTGTAAAAATACCTGAAGGAAGAGAAAAACCATGGGGAACTGCTCAAGCTATATATGAAGCAAAGGATAAAATAACTGGGCCATTTTTAGTTATTAATGCAGATGATTTTTATGGAAGAGATGCATTTATGGTAGCTAGAGATTTTTTAAGAAGTTCAAACGATAATAAGTATGCTACTGTTGGATATAAGGCAAAAAATACTATGACTGAAAACGGATCTGTAAAAAGAGGAGTTATTAAGGCAGAAAATGGAAATTTAAAATCAATTAAAGAAAGTAAACTAGAATATGTAGGAAATCAAATAAAGGCAACATCACTAGAAAATGGTGAAGTATTTGATGTAAAAAGTGATGATTTAGTATCAATGAATATGCTTACATTTGATCCATCTATATTTCCATTCATAGAAAAAAGAATGAATATTTTCTTTAAAGAAAATGAAAATAATTTGGATTCTTGTGAGTTCTTAATACCTATAGAACTTGAAAGAGCAGTTGAAGAAGGTAAAGTAGTAAGAGTACTTGATACTAATTCTTCTTGGTATGGAGTTACATATAGAGAAGATGTCCCAGAAGTTAGAAAAGCTTTGAAGAAATTAACATTGAATAAAGAATATCCAGATAATTTATGGAATAATTAGGTAAAATAATAAAAAAATAAAAAATTGTAAAGAATTAGTTAAGTACTAATTCTTTTTATTGAAATAAAAATGTGGGGGTATGATTATAATAGAGGTGAAAGAAATGGAAAATAAAAAAAGTAATACAGGTTTAGTAGTAATGGTTATTTTATTATTGTTAATTATAGGGGGTAATGTTTTTATTCTTAAATGAAATAGGAATAATTAAAACAGGATATACTATTAAAGAAACTGTAGTAGAAAAGACTACTACAAATGATAGCAATGCTACAAATAATAAAGATACAGTTAAAAACGAATCTAAATATAGACTTTACTCTGGGGAATTATCTATTGATGATATGGATTTTGGGAAAGTAGAATTTAATGGAAAAGAAGTTAATATTAAATATATTTTTGATGATACAAATCTACTAAGTAAAATATATGTAGACGATAAGGTTATTGAAATATCTAATCAAGGAATTAGTAATATAGCTATTATGGGTGATTATTTAGTTATAGGGTATGAAAAGATGTCGAATTATAAATTTGAAATATACAACTCTAACTTAGAAAAAGTTGAAGAAGTAGGAAATTCTTTTGGAGCAATATTAGGGAATAAAGCAGATACTAGTAAATGGATAATTGATGAAAACAATCTAATCTATTATCAATGTACTCCTGATTATTCATCAAGAGATAATGACAAACTTGAGACATATAATTTAAAAATTAATGGTACAAAAATAGAAAAAGTACTATTATCTACAAATACAGGCTTAATTTGTTCATCACAAAGATAAAAATGTAAGGCATTTGCTTTACATTTTTCTTTTATATACTTGTAAAAAAAGTGTTTTTTGTGTTATAATTCAATATGTTTGATACTAAAGGAGGATGTATATGGCATCTAAGTATGATGAAAGTTCAATAAAAATATTAGAGGGATTAGAAGCTGTTAGAAAAAGACCTGGTATGTATATAGGGTCTACAGATAAAAGGGGTCTTCATCATTTAGTATGGGAAATTGTTGATAACTCTATAGATGAAGTAATGAATGGTTATGGTGATTCTATTAAGATCACATTACATAAAGATGGATCAGTTAGTGTTCAGGATAATGGTAGGGGTGTACCAGTTGGTAAACATGAATCAGGAAAAAGTACAGTAGAAGTAATTTATACTGTTCTTCATGCTGGAGGAAAATTTGAAGAAGGTAACTATAAAGTATCTGGAGGACTTCATGGTGTTGGTGCGTCTGTAGTTAATGCATTATCTAGTTATATGGTAGTTAATTCTAGAAGAGATGGAAAAGAATATACTATTAGTTTTAAAGATGGTGGAAAAGTCGTATCTAAACTTGAAGAAGTAGGTAAAACAAATAAAACAGGAACACTTGTTAGATTCTTACCTAATAAAGATTTATTTAGTACAACAGATTTCTCATTTACTTTAATATGTGAACGTATGCAAGAGTCTGCATTCCTTCTTAAGGGATTAACTGTAGAAGTAATAGATGAAATAAAAGGAAGAGAAGCTAAATATCATTATGATAATGGTATTAAGTCTTTTGTTGAATATATAAATGAAGATAAAACTCCTATTAATAATATATTACATTTTAAAGGATCTAAAGATGGTATAGAAGTTGAAATAGCTATGCAATATACTGATTCTTATAATGAAAATATAGTATCATTTGTTAATAATGTTAAGACTGCTGATGGAGGTTCTCATGAAGTAGGATTTAAGAGTGCATTAACAAAAGTATTTAATGATTATGCTAGAAAGAATAATTTCTTAAAGGCTAAAGATAAGAACTTTGAAGGAGCAGATGTAAGAGAAGGATTAACTGCGGTTATATCTTTAAAAATACCTGAAGCATTACTTCAATTTGAAGGACAAACTAAAGGTAAATTAGGGACTCCAATTGCTAAACCAGTAACAGAAAACATAACTTTAGAAAATATGCAGTTCTATTTAGAAGAAAATAAGGATAGCGCTGTTAATATAATTAATAAAGCCTTAAAAGGTAAGATGGCAAGAGATGCTGCTAGAAAAGCTAGAGATGAAGCTAGAAAAAGTACAGGTACTAAAAAAGAAAAGAATATATCTGATAAACTAGCTCCAGCGTCTCGTCATGATGCATCTAAAAATGAATTATTCATAGTAGAGGGTGATTCAGCTGGTGGTTCTGCTAAATCAGGAAGAGATAGATCTTATCAAGCTATACTTCCTTTAAGAGGTAAAGTATTAAATACTGAAAAAGCATCACTTGATGATGCATATAAAAATGCTGAAATAAATACTCTTATTTATACAATTGGCGCAGGTGTTGGAGGAGACTTTAATATAAAGAATTGTAACTATGATAAAGTAATAATAATGACCGATGCCGATGTTGATGGATGTCATATACAGGTATTATTAATAACGTTCTTCTATAGATATATGAAACCATTAATAGAAGAAGGAAGATTATATATCGCATGTCCTCCTTTATATAAAGTTAAGTTTAATAAAAAAGAAGAAGTATATGTTTATTCAGATGAAGAATTAAAAGAAATAACAAAAGGTAAATCAGTAGAAGATTTACAAAGATATAAAGGACTTGGTGAAATGGATGCTGAACAGCTTTGGGATACAACAATGGATCCAGCAAAAAGAACTCTTATAAGAGTAAATATTACTGATGCAGTACTTGCTGAAAAAAGAGTATCTGTTCTTATGGGAGAAAAAGTAGAACCAAGAAAAGTATGGATAGAGGAAAATGTCGAATTCTCTTTAGAAGACGACTATCAAATTAAGTAGGTGGTAATATGGCAAGAAAAAAAGAAACTGAAGAAATATTACAAAAAATTAATGATTATGCCCTAGAAGAAATTATGGGGGATAGATTTGGTAGATATGCTAAAGAGATTATTCAAGATAGAGCTATACCAGATGTAAGAGATGGTTTAAAGCCAGTTCAAAGAAGAATTTTATACGGAATGTATAAAGGTAAAAATACCTATGATAATAAATATAGAAAGTCAGCAAGAGCAGTTGGAGATATCATGGGTAAATACCATCCACATGGTGATTCATCAATATATGATGCGATGGTAAGAATGAGCCAAGACTGGAAAATGCTAACTCCATATGTAGATATGCATGGTAACAATGGATCTATGGATGGAGATTCAGCTGCTGCAATGCGTTATACAGAAGTTAGACTTTCTAAGATTGCAGGTGAAATACTTAAAGATATAGAAAAAGATACTGTAGAAATGGCACCAAACTATGATGATACAGAATTAGAACCAACAGTATTACCTTGTAAATTTCCAAATCTACTTGTTAATGGTGCGACAGGAATTTCTGCTGGTTACGCAACAGACATCCCACCACATAATCTAAGTGAGATAATTGATGCAACAGTATTAAGAATAGAAAAACCAAGTTGCACACTAGATGATATATTAGAAATAGTACAAGGACCAGATTTTCCTACTGGAGGAATCGCTTGTGGAAAAGATGAAATTAGAAAAGCAATGGAAACTGGTAAAGGAAAAGTAGTAGTAAAATCAAAATATCATTTTAATACTGAAAAAGGTAAGAATCAAATCATAATAACTGAAATACCTTATGAAGTTAATAAGGCAGCTTTAGTTAAAAAGATGAATGATATTAGAATAGAGAAAAAGATTGATGGTATTAATGAAGTAGTAGATGGAACATCTAGAGGAGAATTAATAATTACTATTGATCTTAAAAAGGACGCTAATACTGAATTAATATTAAATTATTTATTAAAGAATACTGATATGCAAGTTACATATAACTATAATATGATTGCGATAGTAGATAGAAGACCTAAAGAAGTAGGTATTATAGATATATTAGATGCATATATAAATCATCAAAAAGAAGTTATAACTAGAAGAAGTAGATTTGATTTAGCACACGCTAAAGAAAGATTTCATATAGTTGAAGGTTTAATAAAAGCTATATCAATTCTAGATGATGTTATTAGAACTATTAGAGCAAGTAAAAATAAACAAGATGCTATAGAAAATCTAGCTAAAGAATATGGATTTACTATAGATCAAGCAACGGCTATTGTTAAGTTACAATTATATAGATTAACTAATACAGATATAGTATCTTTAGAAGAAGAACTTGCTAACCTTACTAAAGTGATTGAAGGTTTAGAAGCACTTCTATCTGATGAAAAGAAATTAATGAAACAAATTAAGAAAGAACTTCTAGATATTAAGAAAGAGTATGGTGAAGATAGACGTACTGAAATAATTGATGAAGTAGAAGAAATTAAGATAGATCAAGAAGCATTAATTCCTAAAGAAGATGTTGTAGTAGCGGTTACTAAAGAAGGATATGTAAAGAGAGTATCTAAGAGAAGCTATAATTCATCAAATGATGAAGATATTACTTTAAAAGAGAATGATTATATAATTGGTCTATATGAAATGAATACTCTTGATACTTTATTAGTATTTACTAATATAGGTAATTATTTATATATACCTGTTCATGAATTACCTGATATGAAATGGAAAGATATGGGTAAGCATATTAGTAATGTTATTACTATTAAAGATGATGAAAAAGTAGTATATTCTATGCCAGTATATGATTTTGACCACAAGGAAGTAATAACTATATTTAGTAAAAATGGTATGGTAAAACGTAGTAATCTTTCTGATTTCAAGGTACAAAGATATAATAAACCTATCGCATGTATGAAACTAAAATATGATGATGAAGTAATTAGTGTTACATCTAGTCCATATACAGAAGTATTTATCGCAACTAATAATGGTTATGGTTTATGGTATAACGCATCTGAAATACCAGTTGTTGGAGTAAGGGCAGCAGGTGTAAAAGCTATTAAGCTTGATAACGATTATGTTGTTTCAGCGGAAGTATTTAATAAAGAATCAGAATACATAACTGTAGTAACAGATAAAGGTACCGCTAAAAGAGTAAAACTTACTGAGATGGAAAAATCATCAAGAGCAAGAAAAGGATTATTATTAATAAGAGTTATTAAGACAAATCCACATAAAGTAATAAGTGCAATGATAACAAATACTAAAGATATGATAGGTATGCTAAATATTAAAGGTATAACTATCTTAAAAAACTCTGAAATAACAATCGCAGATAGATATGCGACAGGAAGTACTATTTCAAAGGTTAGAATAGTTAGTATGTTTAGTGTTAAAGAACTAGAAAATAAAGATGATGTTAAAGAAGTAGAAGTAAAAGAAGAAGTAAAAAAAGAAGTTAGTTTAAAAGAAATAGATGAAGAAATACTAACAATAGATGATTTTCTAGATGATTTTAAAATAGAATAAGAAAAAGTCCAAATAATTGGACTTTTTTGGTTTTTATAGAGGAATTTCTATAACTTACGGCTAATATTATTATTGGAGGTAAAGTAACTGGTGTCTACCTTTTTTCAAAAGAAAGGAGGTCAAAATGAAAAAGAGATATTATATTCTATCCATACTAAGATATATCTCTCTTATTATTCTATTATTAATAATATTAGTAATTGTAATAAAAAAATGACACCCAGATTAATCTGAATGCCAATAACCAACAAAAGGTAGGCATTAGTGAAATGCTTCCCTAAGTAAATTATAACATATTTGTAATATTTTAAAAATATTTTTTTAATTATAGGGGACTTTTTATAATCTACGTCTAATATTATTATTGGAGGTAAAGTAACTGGTGTCTACCTTTTTTCAAAAGAAAGGAGGTCAAAATGAAAAAGAGATACTTTATAATTTCCATTTTTAGATATCTCACCCTTATTATTCTATTATTAATCTTGTTAGTAATTGAAATAAAAAAATGACACCTAATGATATGAACCCCGTTTCTTGGACATAGGAAACGAGGTTTTTATATGTCAAAATT
>CAZJSD010000001.1:0-63635 GCA_964548815.1 uncultured Muribaculaceae bacterium | reverse complement strand
GTAGTGGAATTGGTCCACTTACTTCTCCACCTGTTCTTTTAACAGTTTCAACAATTTTAGAAGCAGCTTGATCTATTGTTCTATGATCATATGCTTTTAAATTAATTTGGATTTTATTTGCCATCATTAATCCTCCCTTCGCCTATATCTTGTATAGACTTGCTCCGCGCAAAAACCTGAAATACCATTTTAACTATATTATAAATAGCAACTTATCCTGGTGTATCAGCAACCTTGCACATCCTAGCCAGTCACACATAAACAATTATAGCAATCTTTCCTTTTAAAATCAACACTTTTTTTATTTTTTTTACATTTTTTTACAAAAAGAAAAATAGGTATTAATACCTACTCCTCTATATTATTATTATTTGCTGTTTCTTTTACTTCTTCAACAACCTTTTTTTCTTCATCTATTCTATTTTTCTTTGAATTTTTCTTTTTATTTATTAATACTATAATTACTATTGCTGTTAAAGATAATAGTACTCCCGCTGCTGCACAAACTATAACAAATTCTTTTGAACTTAAGCCTAATATTTTAGAATTATTATTCTTGTTATAATCTTTCTTTACTTCCACTTTCTTTTCATCAGTATTTGCTTTTAGTTTTAATGTATCTTCAACTTTAATATCTTTTAAAGTTCCCCCAACGTGTTCGTACATTTCACTTGGGTTGCCAACAGACCATCCTCTCATTCCATTATAATCAATATATTGAACGTTGACATCACTAGTCATTTCATCAACACACGCAAGCATTACTACCTCTGCCCCTGCTGGTATAGTACCAACTAATTTACTAGATGTATCAGCTGTTTCATAAACATTAACATCCTTTAATGTTTTATAGTTACTTGGCCAATCCTGAGTACCTGGAGTTACCAATAATACATCCTCTGATCTAAATATATCTAATAATACTTTACAATCATTATATTCAAATAATGCTTTTCTAGACCATGAATCTGTTCTATAATTTGGTGTAGTTATTGTATTCTTTGGTATTGTTCCACAAGATGTAGATACATCATTTCTAAATATATATTGCTCATTATTACTTATTAATACATTTTCATTTAATAAATCTACCCAACCTTTTTTACCATCATATGTTACATAAATATATGTAATTCCAGTTTCACCTTTAATTGCATATTCATATTCTAATTCAGTACCTTTTTTTATAGTCCCTACTTTTTTATAAACTGTAGATGGTCCTTGAAGGATATCTACTCCGTTTTCATTATTTACAACTGCTTTTTGCTTTGAATCATATTTTATAATGCTCTTATCATTTTCAGTTTTAGTCGGATCAACTTCTTCTTGTACTATACTAAAGCCATCTAATGAATCAATTGTACCAATTGAAATAATTGTATCTGAATCTTTTACTCCAATTTCATATGTTCCATTATATTCAGCTTTAACATATACAATAGTATCTTTTGCCAAATGTGGATCTGCTACATCACTATATTGATAAGGAGTATAATCTACACCATTTGGATTTACTACAACTATCTCAAACTCCCTTAACACTGGTGCACCCATATCTGCATTTACAAATATAGGTATAAATAAAATTAATAATATTAATATTTTCTTTAGATTTTTCATTTTTTTCTCCTATTTCTTTTTATTTTTATTTTTATTCATAACTACTATAATTGCTACAAACAATACAATTACGCATACTATTAATCCTATTAATACAATTGGATCAAATAAACGTTCTTGTGTAGTTACTGGTCCTGCTACATCTAAAAAATTAAACATATCTATTCTCCTTTCATAAATAATTTATTAATTCACCAATCAAATAAGATGATAAATTTAATATTAATGATATTAAAAATGGATTTGTTTTTTTATAAATTAATACTTTCTTATATATAAATCCTTCAACAAATAATGTTACTATTTCTAATATATATAAAGATAACATTTCATAATTATAACCAAATAACAAATAAATAAGTATTGGAAAAGATACAACTATTGGATTTGTTACTACATTAACTAATATAACATTTAATATGTCTTTTTTATTTCTTATTCCTAATATTATACCTACTATTACTTCTATTATTATTGTTAATATAAGACATCTTGCCATTATTATAGGCAAATCATTTATGCTCATCTTTTAATGCCCTTTTAACAAATATAATGGTTATGATAATTATGAGTAACATTGATAATACATATATCCAAAATAGTAATTCATTACCTTTTATATAATTTATATCAAATATATAATTCATTTTTTATCCTCCTTTAATACACTACCTAATGCAACAGCACAAAGGATGGACATACTAATTATAATAATTATATTTCCTATGTAACTAAGTTTAATAAAGAATATCGGCGCAGTACCTAAGAATAACCCTATTGTAGTTAGACCAAAAGCAAGTCCTGGATTCTTCTTTAATACTGACACTAATATGCCTAAAGTTATTGCCATAGTCATAGAAAATAGCATAACTCCTATTAAAGATACTAACATTATATTATCACCAAAACATAAAAATGGTATTGCGAGTAATGTAGAAAATATTGCAGTCTTTCTAATACCTATTAAATCTGATAATATTCCTCCTAATGCTTTACCTATACCCATAGTAAAGAAGAATATAATCAGTTGAGTTGTAGTCTTATTCCATGATGTAGGTATTCCATATCCCATATATCCTCTTATTATAACTACTAATACTGCAATTAAAATTACTAATTCTTTATTAATATTATCTTTAACAAAATTAAACTTATTTGTGTTACTTTCTTTATTAATATAAGTATCAGATAATAATACAAATGGTATTATTGTTAATATCGGTATTATTAATAATAATGGATTAATACTGGTTCTTGCGAGTAATCTACCTGATACTACACCAAATGATCCACCAGCTACAAATATAGCAGCTGGGCTTAACTTTCCATCTGAAGTTTTTAATGTAGTTTCAGCACCCGCAACATGTAAAAATGCATTACCTAAACAAAGAATAATCAATGATACATATACTGATATATCGGTTAATCCATATATTAAATATGCTATTATCAATAGCACTACTCCTATAATCCCCATATTTATCTTAGGATATTTATCGGATATATATCCTATTATACTTTGTGGAACAAATGCTACCCCATCATATATAAAAGGTATTAACCAAACAAAATATGAATTGCTTGTTACTCTTGATAAATAAAAGAAACACACTACTTCCACTATAAAGTGAATATAAAAATATAAATACCCTGTTTTTAGATTTTTACTCTTAAAGTGATTTAATAATTCATTAATACACATCACCTACTTTATTTAATTATAAGTCTAAATATAAAAAAAGAAAAGTATTTCTACTTTTCTATTGTAAACTCTACGCCTACTTTTTTATTAGACGCAATTATTTTATAACCTATTAATTCTACATTCTTTTTAACGATAGACAAACCTAATCCATGTTCTCCATCTTTTCCTTTTACATATGAATCAAATATTTTATTTAACATAGATTCCTTTATATGTTCTCCATCATTATAGAAAACTATAATATCTTTATTTATACTAATTATTATCTCTTTATTTGCGTATCTAACCATATTACTTAATAGATTATCTAATATAGAATCCCATATTTCTAAATTACCATTTATTTTTTCTTTATAATTTAAATTTATTTTATAATTTAAATCTTTATTAATTACTTTATATTTTTTTATTTTATCTTTTATTAAAGGAATAATATCTATTGTCTCAGTTATTTCTTTATTACTTTTTAGATAAGTTGCTTTATTAAGTTCTAATAACTTTTTAACTTTCTTTTCTAACTTATTCATTTCTTCTTCAGTAATATTAATAGTATTATCCGCTGTTTCTATTTTATCTCTATATGCTTCTATATATGATTTAACTACCATTATAGGTGTTTTAAAATCATGAGATATGTTTTGATACATTTCTCTTTCATATTTTTCTTTAGAAAGGATCATATCCTTCATTTCATCTATTGTTTCATCTAATAACTTTAATTCATCATCTAATTCATATTTATTATCTACTACATCAAAATCAGGATCATTAAAATTATTAATTTTTAACTTTAGTTTCTTTATTCTATTTACTAAGTAATTACTCCAACATAGTAATAATACTAATATTATTACGAATATTATACTTACTATTGGAATAGTTACAAATAATATATTTTTTCTAAGATTTTTAATATAATAATCATTTGTTATCGCAATACCTTTACTATCTCTACCTCTAATAGTTGAATAGTAATATGTTTTACCTTTATATTTAAACTTACCTCTTGGATTATTAATATATTTTAATAATATATTAATATCATCTATATCAATTACTTCTTTATAGTTAGGAGTTACATGTAACTCATTATTTTCTTTATTTATGTATACAATATTTTCTAATGTTTTCATTTCTTTATCATTAAGCATTACTTCTAATGGTTTATCTAAATATGTATATACGTTTTGTTCAAAATATGGTTCTAGAGCTTTAGGCAATACTAATATTAATAACGTAATCATTAATACTAGTGAGAATAGAGTAATTATTATTAATTGTTTTGATAAATTTAATTTCTTCATACTAATCTATACCCATAACCATATATAGTATTAATATCTATATTTATTTTTTTTCTTAATCTTCTAATTAAATCATCTACTACTCTATCACTACCATAATAATCTTGTCCCCATATTTCATTTAATATAGTATCTCTTGTTATTGGTTTATTTTTATTTTTCATAAAAAACACTAATAGATCAAATTCTAAAGTTGTTAAATCTATTACCTTATCTTCTTTAGAAACAGTTCTCTTTTCTAAATCTATTTTATAGTCATTATATACCATATTATTATAATCGTTTTTGTATGTTCTTCTTATAATCTTATTTACTCTTAGTACTAATTCTTTAGGTGAATATGGTTTAGAAATATAATCATCTGACCCCATTTCTAATCCCATTATTTTATCTATAGATTCATCTCTAGCAGAACTAAATATAATTGGTACTTCTTCATTTACTTCTCTTATTTTTTTAATAATATCATAACCAGTTATATCATCTTCTAGCATTATATCTAATATATATATATCATATTTAATATTTTTTTCTATTTCAGTTATAACATCTGATCCTTTAGAAAAAGTATTTACTTTATAACCTTCTTTTTCTAAATATGTTTTTAATAGTTCTTGAAGAGATTTTTCATCTTCTACTAAACATATAGAATACATAATATCACCTACTTATTTATATAATATATTATTTTTTATTTTTTTTCAATTAACACTCCCTTTTTAAGTTCATATACTATATCTGCCTTTTTAGCAATTCTAGATGAATGAGTTACTACTATTACTATTTTATCTTTCTTTAATTCATTAAATATTTTTATTATATTTTCTTCATTTTCTTCGTCTAGATTACCAGTTGGTTCATCTGCGAGTATTATTGGTATGTTACAAGATAAACATCTTGCGATTGCGACTCTTTGCTGTTCTCCACCAGATAATTTTAATACATTTCTATCTGCAGTTTCTTTATCTATTCCAACTTGTTTTAGATAACCATATATTTTGTTTTTTTCTTTGTTCTTTCTAATATCCATTAATGTTTCTACATTTTCTTTCGCAGTCATATATGGAATTAGATTATAGTTTTGAAATATTATTCCTACTTTTGTTAATCTATAATTATTAAGACCTTTTTTCTTAATATCTTCTCCGTTAAATAGTATTTCTCCTTCTTCTCTATTTAATAAACCTGCCATTATTGAAAGAAATGTAGTTTTACCAGAACCAGATTCACCTAGTATTGCATAGAACTTACCACTTTCAAAAGTTACATTTATATCTTTTAATACTTTTTTCTTTTTCATTCCATCTATATAAGAATGAGATAAGTTTTTTACTTCTAATTTATTCATAAAACTACTCCTTTCCTGTTAATATACTCTTTGGATCAGTATTAAGTATTTTTATACTTGGAATTACCATTGAACTTATTATTATGATATATCCTAATCCAAATAATATAATTATATCTTTTATGCTTGTATCTACATTAACTTCATCTACTACTTTTACATTTTTAGTTTTACTATTTTTCATAGGTGAATTACCAGGCATCATTCCAAAACCTCTATCACCTCTAGAAAATTTTTCATTAGTTTCAGATTGTGTCTCTTGGTTTTTTATAATCATATCCGCAAGTTTTTGACTTGCTATTTTAGCTGTTCCTATTGATAATATAAATCCAGTTGTTGCGATTATTACTAATTCAATTATGAATTGACCTATAATTTTACTTTTCTTTTCACCAAATGATAGTAATACTCCTATTTCATAATTTCTATCTTTAATAGTATTAATTACCATCAAACTTATTACTACAATAGACGCAGCGATAACAACACCTAATACTATACTAGAGAATTTATTAACACCTTCTAAACTAGATACCATTCTTTCATATGTTTCTGTATCTATATCAAGTACTAGATTTCTATCTTCAAGATCAGTTACTTTCTTATTTGCTTCTTTAATAAACTTATCTGAATTATCTGGATTATCTAAATAGAAAGTCACTCCTTCTACACTATAGTTTCCATTATTATATTCAGTATCAGTCATAAACTTAGTTGCGGTATTTATATTTATGTATATTTTATTATAATTTGTTCTTGGATTATTATTTTTATATTGATATATACCTATTATTTCAAGTTCATGTGATTCTCCTGAAGAATCTTTTACTTTTATTTTATCTCCTACTGCTAAATCATTTGTTGTTGCTAGTTCATAAGAAATAATAACTTTATCATCATCCTCTTCTTCAAATGCTTTACCTTCTACTAATTCTATATTACCAGATACATAATCATCTTGAAGTTTAAATGTATTAATACCTTCTATATCTAGACCATTATTATTCATTTTATCCATACTTGGCATATTAGGAAATTCATTATTACTCTCATTGCTTGATGATTCTTTTTCATATAATGAGAAACCATCTTCAGTGCCTGTTACCGTAACCATGTATTTAACATCAGTTACATATTTGATGCTTGAAATTTTATCAACATCACTCTTTTTAGCAGAATTTTCGTTCATCTTATCATGCATATCATTTAGATTAGATTTTCTATCCTCAAACGAAAAATTCTCTCCCCCTTGTTCAGGTCTGTTTTTTTCAAATTGTTCTCTTAGTTTAGACATATCTTGTGATAATGTTACTTTTGAACTAAGTGATTTTTTTACATTTTCCATAGATTTATTTGTAGCATTCTTTATAGATATTGAACATAAAACTAAACTAGAAACTACAAATAAAAATACCAAAAATATAACACTTTTTACCTTTCTTCTACTTACTGCGAGCATCGCTCTTTTAATCATAATCTCATCTCCTCGATTATCATTATATCTAATCAATTTGTTAATAGTATGAAAAGATTATGGGAAAACATGTGAAAAAGAGAGTTTTACTCTCTCTTTGCGATTACTATATATCTTTCTTGATTATTATTTGTGCATGTGATTAATGTAAGTGAATCTTTATTATTTAATGCATCATAATCATCTACTGGTATATATTTCATATTATATACAACATATCTAAAATCTTTTGTTCTATCGCTGATAATTATTTCATCACCTTTTTCTAAATAATATATTTTATTAAATACATATCTATTATTATGACCCGCAAGTACAATACTACTTTCACCTATCTCATCACTAAAATTAGTCATTTCAACATAGTTTTCATCTAACGCTGATGAATCTTTTTTAATAACATTTTTATAATCAAATCTTGGTATATATATAAATCCTCTATATATTTCTTTCTCTTTACTAAGAACAATATTATCTATTTTTTCTTTTAAATCTATTTCCTTTGTAATTGGTAGAATAAAGAAAAATGATGATAATACCATAAATAATTTAACTATTCTTTTTAACAAATAAATACCCACCTAAATTGAATAGTATTAATAATATATAAGCACAATTATTTTGAGTAGATGTTATTGGCATAACTACTTTTTCATTATTAACTCTAAGAGTTGATGCACATACCTTATCATTAACACTAAAACTTATTTCTTCATCATTTAGTTTATATCCATTAGGAACACCTATTTCTCTAATAATATAATCCCCATAAGGAAGAGGTATACTTGCTTTCCCATTAACAGTTTCTCCACTATAGACTAGACTACCATCTTTATCATATATATTGAAACTTACATCTATGTTTTCATCTCCAGATGTTGTTATATAAGTAATCTCACACTTTATTTTTTCATTTTTAACATCTAAGTTTTCAACTACTATTTTTTCATTTTGATCTTTATAATCTAATTTTACTTCATAAATAGTATCATTTTTCTTATAACCATATAATTCTTTTGTTTCTTTAACAGTATACTCACCTAAAGATAATTCTTTAGAACTAGCTTCACCATTTTCAGTAATCATAGTATCTACTACGTTACCGTCTTTATCATATACTTCAAATTCTACTCCATTTAATTTATTATCATCTTCATCATTTTTATTAATTGTTATCTTACCTATTGCTTTTTTATTGAAGAACTCTATTTCTTTAGAATCATCATATCCTTTTATTTCAAATTCTAAGTTATCACCTATTACATAAGGAGAAATAGTTTTTATTTCTTCTATCTCATATTTTCCAATAGGTAATTCTACATTTATTCTACCATTTACAAATTCGTATTCGTTTTCTTCTTTAGTTTTAAGATTTTTAATCTTAACTTTAATTCCTGATTCGCTTATTATTTCATGTGTATCATTATCTTTTTTTACAATATCTATACTAGTTTTATTTGTAGATACAATCATTCTTCCATCTCTTAAATCCGGTTTGCCAAAAGATGCAAGAGTCTGAGTTCTAATAGAAAAATCATCATATATATATGTTTCTTGATTGTAATTTACTTTTGGAGTAAATAATAAAGTATATGCTGCATCTCTTTCAAATCTAAGTATCAGTCTATTCCCTTCTACTCTAGCACTTCCATATGGACCTATGTTAACATCATAATTGCTTAATACATTATTTGTATCTACTAAAACATTATCCTTGTTAACCACAAGTCCATCTATATTGCCAAAAAATGACGGAAGCACATTATGTGAATTAATTAATCTTTGAATCTCACTTTTTTCATAAGATACGTCTATCTCTGGTGTATCATCAGTATTACCTACAGTCCATCTAATATAATCATCATTAGAATATAACCACATTAATTCTTGTGTTGCCATATAGTACTTCAAAGAATCATGTCCTGGATAACCATACCCATAATATGAAATTAATTCCATTTGCCTTCTTACATCATCAGAATATCCTGACATTGTAAAATCAGAATATACATTATATGTATTTGTTGTTATTCTTGCATCAGGTTGAATACAATATACTAGTTTTCCATTTGCGTAATTAAATGGTAAATTACCAAATGTCCATACACTACCATTCCTATAATGAAATGACCAAACATTGTCAACAAATTGCTGCGTAACATTCACAGTATCAGCCTTAACCCCTTTTATTCCTACTAAAAAAACTGCGGCTAATATTATTACTAACCTAATAATTTTTTTCATTTTTTCCTCCTTCGAGAAACGATACTATCATATAAAAAAAGTCTATGCAAATGACAAAAATCGAATTTTTGAGTCCTTAAAAAAACAAAAAAAGTAATTATCTTTAACAATAATTACTTTATAAATAACTATCGAATATCAAAAATTCAATTTTTGTGTTTTTTTAAATTTTTTCATTTTTTTTGATTATGAATTTATCATCCTATTATAATCCTCTTCATTTATTATTTTTATTCCTAAACTAATAGCTTTATCATATTTACTTCCTGGATTTTCACCTACTAAAACATAATCAGTTTTACTTGTTACAGAACCTGTTACATTAGCACCTAAACTTTCTAACTTTTCTTTATATACATCTCTTGATTCAGATAATGTACCTGTTATAACAAATGTTTTACCATATATTTCTGAATTTGAAGAATCTATTTTTTCTCCTAAATAATTCATATTAACATTTAGTTCTTTTAGATTATTAATTAGTTTAATATTACTTTCTTTTTCAAAATAATCTGTTAATGACTTAGCAATAATATCTCCTACATCTGGTATATTCTTTAAAGTATCATAATCTGCATTAATAAGCTTATCCATCTCACCAAAATACATAGCAAGTAATTTAGCGGTTTTCTTACCAACATGTCTTATACCCAAACCAAATAATAATCTTTCTAAAGAATTCTTTTTACTAAGAGTAATAGCATCTAACAAATTATTGACACTCTTTTCTCCAAAGCCTTCCATCATCATTAATTCATCTTTATGTTTATATAAATAATAGAAATCTTCTATTCTATTTAAGAAACCTTCATTATAAAAATCTTCTACTATTCTTTCTCCAAAACCATCTATATACATAGCATCACGTGATACAAAATGTTCTAATCCTTCTATTTTTCTAGATGCACAGTTTTCATTAGGACAAAAATGCATTGCATCTTTTTTTATTAGTTTTGTATTACACATTGGACATTCTTCTATCATTTTAAAAGGTTTAGAATCCTCTTTTCTTCTATCTATTTTTACTTCTACTACTTCTGGAATTACATCTCCTGCTTTTCTAACAGAAATAATATCTCCTACTCTAACATCTTTTTCTATGCAGTAATCTTCATTATGAAGAGTAGCTTTACTTATTAATGATCCCGCAACGTGTACAGGATTAAAGATTGCATTAGGAGTAATCTTACCTGTTCTTCCTACTGTAAATTTTATTTCATTTAAAGTAGTTAATACTTCCTCTGCAGGAAATTTATACGCAATTCCCCATCTAGGTACTCTAGAAGTAATACCTAATTTTTTTTCATCTTCTAGACTATTTACTTTAATAACAACACCATCTATTTCATATGGAAGTTCTTCTCTTTTTTTAGATAATTCTTTTACATAATTTATAATATCAGTACTATTCTTAGCAAATCCATTTAGTTTAATATTAGTTACAAAGCCTAATTTCTTTAAAAATTCTATAGATTCTTCTTGAGTTTTAATTCCATAATCTTCAGGATCAGGAATAAAATACGCCATAAAATCTAAATCTCTTTTTGCAGTTATTTTGCTATCTAATTGTCTTACAGATCCCGCAGCAGCATTTCTAGGATTTGCAAATTCCTTTTCATTATTACTTATTCTTTCTCTATTTGCTCTTTCAAAAGATAGTTTACTCATATATATTTCACCGCGTACTTCTATATTAATATCTTTTGTTAATCTAAGAGGAACAGACTTAATAGTTTTAACGTTTATAGTTATATCTTCACCCGTAACTCCATCTCCTCTTGTCGCAGCTCTAACTAATAAACCATTTTCATATATTAAAGAACCTGATAAACCATCCATTTTTGGTTCTAACATATATTCTGGTTTATTAATAGTTTTCTTTATTCTTTCATCAAACATTATTATTTCTTCTTCATTAAAAATATCATCAAATGAAAGCATAGGAGATGCATGAGTTACTTTTTCAAATTTATCTATAGCTTCTCCACCTACTCTAAGAGTTGGTGAATCATCCCTTTTTTTATCGGGATATTTCTTTTCTAATAGTAATAGTTCGTTATATGCATCATCATACTCTTGGTCTGTTATAGTTGGATTATCAAGAACATAATACTCATAACTTGCTTTATTTATAATACTAATTAACTCATCAATTCTTTTTTCTATATTCATTTTATCACCTATATATATTTTATCATTTTTATTATATTAATAAAAGAAAAAAAGGTTTATTTCTAAACCTTTATGCCCTTTTATTATGGTTACCTAATATTTTACTTGTCTCTTCTTCTTCTTTTTTTATTAACTCTTTCATTTTTTCTAAACCTTCTATTAATTTAGATGATTTATTATTAATAGTTTTTGAGTTCTCATCAGTAGATGATTCTTCTAATATATCATTAGATACACTTATTTCTTCTTTTGGTGCGATTATATTAGAAATATATTTTCTAACACTATAGATCTTCTCTTTTAATATTTTTGGTATTGTTTCAGTAAGCATTTTTCTAAATCTAGGAACTCTTCTTTTTCTTTTTTCTGATTTTGAATCATTAATTTCTTCTTCCACTACTTGATTATTAATTTCAGCATTTTTCTTTTCAATAGCCTTACTAATTATGTAATACTCCTTCATTAATTCAGGAGTTCCTTCCCATTTAGCATTTAAATCTATTTTAATTATTTCAGAATCAATTCTTTTTCTAATCTTTTCTAATTTAGTTATTTGTTCATTTAATGATAATCCAACTAGTCCATATTTAACATCAAAATCTTCCTCACCTTTAACAAAACTATTGGATACTTTAAAAGTCTTTTCATCTTCTAATGGAGTTTCTTCTACTACTGCTCCTTCAAATATATTATCAAATGATTTTTTATTATAAGTGCTAAAATTCTTTTCAGATGCTACGGGTTTTACTTTGATGTCTTTTTCTATTTCATATAGTCTATCCAAAACTTTTTGTCTTATAATTCTCTCTTCAAATATTTTATCATCATCTTTAAAATTAATCTTTTCTAGTCTTTTATTGCTTTCATCTAATAATCTTTCTAATTTTATAATTTCTCCTAACCTAGATTCCTTAATTCTCTCAGAATTAATTTGATTTAATTCCTTTAATAATTGCTGCCTATACATTCTTATTCTTACTATCTCTTCTTCATCATCATTATCCATTGCTTCTTTTAATTTTTCACCTGTATCAGCAAACTTTTTATTAATTGTCTTTTCTCTAATATCAAATATTGATGATTCTTTATCTTCTTCAGAATTCATATCAGAAGAAACAATTGGTTGTTCTTTTATTTCTTGTTTATTATTTGGTACTAATCTTTTTTCTTCCATTAATTTAACCAATAACTGAGATGGCAAATTTGATTGATTTGCTTGATTTATTATATCATTACATTCAGAAACATATTTTAATAAATCATTAAAATCTAAATTACTGATTTTTTCTTTAACAATATTATATTTGTTTATTATGTTATCTAGTTCTTGAAAATCTTCTTCATATGACAATCTCTCTTTTTCTAAGTTTATTTGTTCAATACTTTTTGATGAATTTCTTGAATCTATTATTCCTATTTTTCTTATTTGGTCTTCTATCCTTGATTGTTCCCTAATTCTATTTCCTTTTTCCAAAGCATTTATTTGTTCATCTAATTGTTTTATCTTATTATTATAATTATCTCGAGCTCTAATAAAATCATCTATACTACTATCTTTATATATACTTTCTTCTGCAAATATCTTTAATCTTTTGTATAAATTAATAAGTTTATTATATTCATTTTCTAACTCATTCATGTTCATAATAGACACCTCTATTCTTAATTATATTATATCTTTTTTTTATAACTGCGTAAATAAAAAAAAAGATTTTATTCAATCTTTTTACACTTTTATTCCCACAATTTTTTAGGATATATTCCTTCATCTATCATTTTACTTATTGCGTCTTTTACTTCTTCTAAATCTTCTCTATATGTAATACCATACCAAGAAGAATTTGTATTAAGTACTTTAACATTCTTTCCTTCTTCTATTGCTCTTTCCAATTCTATTGGTATTAAGAATTCACATGTTTCTAAATTATTTTCATTTTCTTTAAAATATATATTCATTCTTCTTTCAATAAATGGAAAAATAGAAGTATCAAATGTTAACATATTCATAGATACTAAATCTTCTTTATCAACTTCAAATTCAGTTCCTGTTTCTAGAGACTTAGCAATAATCTTATCTCCTACATATTCTAACTTACTTTCTGTTATTGAAAGTAAATTACCATCTTTTTCTTTTATAACTCCTCTTTTAACAGATCCGTTTTTGGTCATAGTATTCTTTACTATATACCCTATAGTAGCATATTTATCTTGAACTTGACTTTGTAAAAAGTCTCTTGCAACGAAATAAGAATCTCTTCCATAAAAATCATCTGCATTAATAACAAGAAAAGGCCCATTTATTTTATCTTTAGCTTCATATATTGCCTGAGCAGTTCCCCATGGTTTAACTCTAGTTTCAGGTATTTTTACAAAATCTGGAACATCTTCCATCTTTTGAAATACATATTCTACTTCCATATGAGGTTCTACTCTTTTACCTATAGTCTCTTTAAATACTTCATAGTTTTCTTCTTTTATTATAAATACTACTTTATCAAAACCAGCTTTCTTTGCGTCATACACAGAATAATCTATAATAAACTCTCCATTAGGACCAACTGGTTCTATTTGTTTTAAACCTCCAAATCTACTACCCATTCCCGCAGCCATAATTAATAATTCCATATTACATACTCACTTTCTTTATTGCTTTATGATCTTTTAATAACTTTTTAACTCCATTTTGAGTAAAAGAAATAGTTGCGATTTTACCCTCTATATTAAGAACTACGCCATTACCATATTTATCATGTTTAATAAGATCTCCTGGTTTTAAATCATTATTAGTAATCATTTCTTCTTTTGTAATTTTTTTAGTAAAAATAGATTCTTTCTTTTCCTGTTCTAATAAATCATCACCAATCTCAGATATAAATCTACTAGGTACATTACTAGATATCTTACCATATAAAAGTCTACTTCTAGAATTAATTATATATAATTTCTTTCTCGCTCTTGTTATCGCAACATAAGCAAGTCTTCTTTCTTCTTCAAGTTCTTCTTCACTATTCATAGAATTTAAATGTGGAAATAATCCTTCTTCAACTCCTACTACAAATACATAATCAAATTCTAGCCCTTTAACCGCATGCATAGTCATTAAAGTAACTTTATCTTCTTCATCCTTTTGATTTTCAGATGCATCTGATACTAAACTTAGTTCATCTAAGAAATCTTCTAAATTAACAATACCATCTGCTTCTTCTACATTCTTTGTAATAGATTTAAATTCTTCTAAGTTCTCTAATCTGATATCTGCCTCTAAAGTATGTTCATTTTTTAAACTTTCTCTAATACCTGTTTTATCTAATACTAAATCTACAAAATCAGTTAAAGACATCTTATCTTTTTCTTTTTTTAATAATTCTATTATCTTTTTAAATTCTTCTTCTTTTCCACCTGATATAGATTCATATAAAGATTTATTTTCACTCTTCGCAATTATTCCTAAATTTTCTATTGATTTAGAACCTATTCCTCTTTTAGGATAATTAATTACTCTAAGTAAAGAAACATCATCTTTTTCATTATGTATAAGTTTTAAATACGCAATTAAGTCTTTGATTTCTTTTCTATTGTAGAATGCATAAGAACCAACTATTCTATATGATATATTACTTTGTAAGAATGCTTCTTCTACATTTCTACTTTGCGCATTTGCTCTATAAAGAACACATATTTCATTAGGATTAACCCCACCATCTATTAGGGTCTTTATTTCTTTAACAACAAATCCTGACTCATCTTTTTCATCAAATGCTTTATAGTATTTTATAAGTGAACCTTCTTCATTATTAGTCCATAAATTCTTTTCTTTACGTATTTTATTATTTTTAATAACGTTATTCGCTGCCTTTAATATATTCTTAGTTGATCTATAGTTTTCATCTAATATAACTACTTTGGCATCAGGATAATCTTTTTCAAAATTAAGTATATTTTTATAATCTGCTCCTCTCCAAGTAAATATTGCTTGGTCATTATCACCAACAACAGTTATATTTTTATATTTAGCACTTATCATTTTACTCATTAAATACTGTGGTTTATTTGTATCTTGATATTCATCTATAAATACATACTTAAATTGTTCTTGATACTTTTCCAACACTTCTTTATGTTCACTAAATAGTTTTATTGGAAGAAGCAATAAATCATCAAAATCTATCGCATTACTTCTTTTTAAACTCTTTTCATATTCATCATATACTTTATAAACAACTTCATCATAATCAGTATAAACAAACTTTTCATATTCTGAAACTGATACCATTTCATTTTTATTATCACTTATACTAGATCTAATCGCTCTATAATTATATTTATTAGAATCAATATCTAATTCTTTCATAATCTTCTTAATAACAGTTAAAGAATCATCCGCATCTAATATAGTAAAATTACTATCATAACCAAGTAATTCAAAATTTTCTTTTAATAGCTTTAAGCCAAATGAATGAAATGTAGATATTTGTATTAAAAATGCTTCTCTACCTACTAAATTAAATATTCTTTCTTTCATTTCTTTAGCGGCTTTATTTGTAAAAGTAATCGCTAAGATGTTCTTTGGCGATATATCTTTTTGATCTAAAAGATACGCTACTTTTGTAGTTAGAACTCTTGTTTTTCCAGAACCTGCACCCGCAAGTACAAGCATTGGTCCATCAAGATTCTCTACGGCTTCAAGTTGTCTTTCATTTAAGTTATCTATCATTTTTATCACCTTTTTAATTGTATCATAAATAGATACTTTTTCATATAATACTTTGAAAGGAAGATGAAAAAATGAAGAAGATTATTATTGGAATAGTTTTATTTATTATAGTAATTATTGGAGTTATTTTTATTAACAAAGATATTACTAAAACAAAGAATAATAATTTAGAAAAAGTAAAAGTCGCAGAGGTTGCGCATTCAATATTTTACGCTCCTCAATATATTGCGGTAAAAAAAGGATATTTTAAAAATCAAGGATTAGATGTAGAAATAATCTTAACACCTGGCGCGGATAAAGTCGCATCCGCTGTATTATCAAAAGATGTACAAATTGGTTTTTGTGGTAGTGAACAATCTATATATGTATATAATAGTGGAAAGAAAGATTATTTAGTAAACTTCGCATCTTTAACAAAAAGAGATGGATCTTTTATAGTATCTAGAAAAAAAATAGATAATTTTTCTTTAAAAGATTTAGAAGGAAAATATATTATAGGTGGCCGTAAAGGCCATCGACTACTAAAGTTATAATAAAAAATATAATAATAAATTATTCTAATTTAAATTTATAATGAATTTCTATAGTTTTATCTTCACTTATAAGTATTTCATCAATCAAATTAGCTAATAATGTTCTATCTGGTTTTTTAAATGATAGATACTCATTTATTTTTTCAATAACAGATTCTTTTTCTTTTAATAAATCTTTACTATCACTTTTATTTAGTTCTTTTTCTAATTCTATTTTTTTGTTATTAAAATCATCTATTTCATTCCTATATTTATTTGAAAATCTATTAAACATTTCTATATTTATTTCACCTTTTAATCTATCTTCATAAATCTTATCTATATATGAATAATTATTTGCTATTTTACTATCTAAAATTGATAATTCTTTTTTTATTTTATTTTTATAATCATTTTTCTTTCGTGCTTCATCTACTTTATCTTTAAACGTTGTACTATCAACATATTGATTACAAATAGTTCTTATGGAATTTAAAACAGCAGTTTCTAATTTATCATAATTACAAGAATGTGGAGTGCATAATCCATATTTAGAATGTGAAGTGTAGTAAGTACAATGACAATAATACCTTTTACCATCTAAACTTCTATTTAAACCTATTGCATGACCACACTCTTTACACTTCATAAAACCACTTAATAATTTCATATTACTCTTGTTAACCTTATTTCTATTTTTTCTTAGTAAACTCTGCACTGTATTAAATGTGTTTTCATCTATTATTGCTTCATGGGTATTTTTCACTATAATCCAATCTTCTTTTGGAGTTCTTACTTCCTTTTTTGATTTATAATTAATTTTTTTTCTTCTTCCTTGAGTTAGATTTCCAATATAAGTCTCATTATTTAACATTTCTTCAATTGTTCTAGGACACCATAATTCATATGCTGTAGATTTTAAACCTCTATTTAAATTTGCATACATACTTGGTGTTGGTATTCTTTCTTTTGAGAAAACATAAGCAATTTGCTTGGGAGTTTTACCTTCTACAACCATATTAAACATTCTTTCTATAATAGGTCTTATTTCTTCATCTACTATTAATTTATGTTTATCACTAGGATCTTTTTTATAACCATAAACTGCTTTCCAACCCAAAAATTGTCCTTGTTCTTTTTTTGATTTTACAATTCTTCTTATTTTTTTTGATGTATCTTTTAAATAATAATCATTAAACATTAGTTTAAATTGTAAAAACTCTAAGCCTGGAGTTTCATATAGAGTATCAATATCATCAGTTACAGCAATATATCTTATTCCCTTTTCCGGAAAAATTCTTTCAATATATTCGCCCATTGAAATATAATCTCTTCCCATACGAGATAAATCTTTTGTAATTATTGTATTTATTCTTCCATTCTCAATATCATTAATTAGTCTTTTCCAAGAAGGTCTATCAAAATTCGAACCAGTAAATCCATCATCTATATACTCATCTATATAAAATAGATTTTCAGTTGATCTTTGCAAATGCAAGTTAAGAAAATCTCTTTGATTTGAAATACTTTCACTCTCTAAATTATCTCCATCTTCTCGAGATAATCTTATATAAAGACCAACATTAAATGTCTTACTCTTTTTCACCTTAATTCTCCTTTCTTGTAAGACACATTAACAATTAAAATTATAATATTATTTTTTAAAATTGTTAGTCTGCAAACAATAATCAATTAAAAATTGTTCCATTATTTGTTGTAGTGTCTTTCCATTATTATCAAAAACAGTTATTATTTTCATAAAACAATTCACCTATATAATTTTATTTATTTTTAGTTGAATAATTACTTTTATTATTTATCTTTCTAAATATTAATTTTATTTTTGGTTGATATTCATCAAAAAAAAGTGAAGACAAAACTTTATCACTTTTTATCGAATTAATTATTACAGTGTTAATTTTATTTTCTAATTCCTTTTTATTTTTTCCAGACTGTAATACATTAGTTTTTAAAATTAATTTTATTTTTATTTTATAATCTTTCATAAAACACTTCCTTAATTAAATTTTTAAACAGACATTTTCCTAAATACCTTCTGTTTTAAGGTTCTTATCAAACGACTAATTATTAGTACCACAGGAATTTCACCTTCTCGACATCGTCCAGAACACTCTCAATGGTTGCGACGGCTCACAATAAAATTGCTTCAACGCTCGACTATTGACTAAGTGTGCGTATCATTATATGTATTTGATAATAGAATATAAGTTTTCAAAGATCAGTCTGTTTATAAAATTAAAACAGTTGAGAAAGAAAAATCCCTCTCAACTGTTTCCTCACTTATAAGTGCTTTTACGAAGTATTATTTTAAAATTTTTTTCAAATTCTTTAACGCACAATTTAAACTATATTGAATAGACCTTATATCTACCTTTTCTTCGTTCGCAATTTGTTGTTGTGTTTTACCCTCAAAATAATACTTTTTAATTCTTCTTTTTTGAATCTCTGGCAATGAATTAACTGCTTCTCTTAATTCTTCAAAAATAACATTTCTTATAACCTCATCTTCTAAACTAGTATCTTTATTCATTATTCTAGATTCAAAACTGTATTCAAATATTTCTGAATGTTCAATATATCTTGAATATTCATTCATTAGTTTTTTATCTTCTAATTCAAAATCATTAAAAGCAAAAAATACTTTTTTGTTAACCTTATGTTTATGTAATTTATTTTTGTTATCTTTGAATAAAATATAGTAAACATTATTTTCTATTAACAAGGAATATGGATTATCCTTAAACTTTCTCCTTTTGGGAAGATTAACCATTTTACTTTTCTCCTTTCAATTTGTTTTTTCAAATTGAAAGGATTGGTGGTCCCCTAATTGAAGTGAATGATTCTAGAAGCGCAAAAAAAAGGCTGTACCTCATACACTTCAAAAGAGTATAAGATACAGCCAAATTAATAAATAAAAAAGAAATATTCAAATAAAAATCATTTATTATTATAAATAATAGATTGTATGTAAGTATTAACATTTGTAATCGCCCCTCAGCAATTACTAACGCTAACTTTTTTTATTACAAAGCCTATGATTAACTTATGTATAATAAAGAACCCCCGAAAATCTTTAAATACAATTGTTATAACATGTTGAATAAATCCCCTTATTATTCATACAAGTCTTATATTACACATAGTCTTCGTAATTGCTTGCCTCAGTTATTATAAATACTATTATTTTTAATTCAATAATTTTTATTAAAGTGTATCTTTTTGTATTACTTTATAAAATTCTATTTTATAACAAGTTTTTGACCTGGATATATCAAATTAGGGTTATCAATATTATTATCTAAAGCAATTTTTTGATAAGTAGTATTATATCTTTCTGCAATCTCACTTAATGTATCACCTGACTTTACAATATATACAACTTCTTTTACTTCAAAATTATCATCAGGTATTCTAATTTCTTGACCTGGATAAATTTTATTTGGATCTTTGATTCCATTATACATAGCTAAATATGTATAGCTATACCCATACATTTCACCTATTTCGCTTAATGTATCACCACTTTTTACTATATAAACATTTGGTTTAATATCATTGCTTGAATTATTTGATTGGTTATTATTTGTGGATGTACCATCTAAATGATTTAAACCAGCATTTTTAATAATACTAGGATAATCCTTATAACAATAATCTGAATCTACGTTATTTCCACCAATATAATAAGAAGAAGTATTTTGCCATATTCCATAGTTTCCAACACTAGGACTACTGTTACTCCAACATGCCATCCACCAATCATATTTTTTATTTAATTCTGATCCTGAAATAACATTATTATACCAATCTAAATTTGAATATACACCAAAATAGTATCCAGCATCTTCTATTATTTCTCCAAAAGTTGTTACTATCTCATTTAAAGTATTTCTTCCTAAACCTCTTAAGCTTCCATCCTCTATATCCAAATATAATGGATAATCAAACATTTTACCTTTAACAACTTCTAAAAATTTATAAGCTTCTCTTCTTGCTTCATCTTTATTTCTCGCATATGTATACCAATATGCTCCTAAACCCCATCCTTGAGATTTCCCATTTTTATAATGTTTCTCAAACTGATTATCTTTTGTTGTACTAAAACCAGCTCTTATAATTGCGAATTCAACACCTTGTTTTGATGCAAGAGTGTAGTTTAAATTATCTTGCCAAGTACTTATATCAATTCCAAATTTACTCATTTTGATTACCTCCATCCAATTTTTCAAAATACTTTTTAAATGGTAGTTTTACTCCCATTTCGCTTAAATTTTCATATACTGATATTGCTTCAGTCCCAATACAAACCACTGCACTACCAATTAAAAATATATTTTCTTTAACTAAATAGTCAATAGCAAAACCAAGTAATATAGCAACTATCCATGAAATTTTTTTAACATACCCGTCTCTACTTATAGACGAATTGACTTGTTTAAATTTAAATGCTTTTAAATACCCTGTTAGGATATCAGTAAAAATAAATAATCCACATAAAAATATTAAAGTTTTAGGCTCATTTATTTCATTAAATTTAACAATAAATTCTTCCATATTATCACCTCTTTCTAAAACAATTTTAAATTAAAAATAACTATATATTCACTAGACTTTTATAAATTGTTATATGAAACATATATTTACTATTTCTACAAAAAAGAAAAAAGAAAGAAATTTTAATTTCTTTCTTTTTTAAATATATATCAAAAAAATATATTAGGGTTTAATCATATTTTCTTTATTAATTTTCTTTCTCAAATTACCTTTTATGTTATTAACATTATTTATTATTTTATAATCACCAGAAACATAATTCAATATAAAAAGAGATTCTTGATCATGTTCTATAGTTTTATCATAAAAAATAAAATACATAGAATTGTTTTTACTATCAATTTTATAATATAAAATGTTATTAAGAAGAACTTCTTCTGTTTTATTATTATATAAAAAATAATTTTTCCCTTTATAGTGTCCATCTTCATCATATGAGTTAACAGAATCCATTATATACTTATCATTACTTATAGTAGAGATATCAGATTCAGTTGAATCTTTTAAAATATTCTTAATAGAACATCCTGAAGCAATTAGAATAATTATTAACACTAGAAAAATTCTTGTTATAAACCCTATTATTTTTTTTCCCATTTTTTATTCTCCTTTATCATATTTATAATCAAATTGAATTGAATAATCATAATTATTAATAACGCCAAAGAATTGTAGAAAATAAGCAGCATCATTCATATAAACAATAAACTTATACAATTCATTATTCTTTGTTAATGGTCCATTTGGATCCCAATATTCAAAATTATATCTATCTGTTATTTTTACAGAATATATATTGGAATTTGGTTCTTTTTCATAAATATTCAATGTTGTTTTACCATAAGCTAAATGTAAATCTAATTCTTTTACTGGAAAACGTAATGCTATATCAGGAGCAGCACTACTACTTGTTCCATATTGCTTGTTTGCTATAGCATTAGATATTGTACTTTTAAAAGTGTTTGAATTCTTAACAGCATTAACAACCGTATTATCTGTTGGACCATAGCAAATATTTCCAGGCCTATCATTTAAAGATCTATTTAGAGCTTTAGATGCATTTTTCAAAATTGGAGATACAAAATCTGAACAAGCCTTAATAACAGTTTTTATTTTAGATTTAATCTTGTTATATGCATTTACTAGTTTTTTAAGAATTGATTGACCTGAGGGATCTATATTATTTATAGGGTCATTATTACAATATGAATATAAATTTCCTATAATAGGAGTACATGTCATAATAACACCATCAGCATTAAGAAATCTTCCCCACTTTGGATTATAATATCTATCATTCAAATAGTACAATTCAGTTTCTTTGTCATAATAATAACTTCTAAATCTAATTGGATTAATAATACCTATATGATTAGAATTATTTGTAATATCAACGTTATTTCCATCAGTAATCTTATAAGTATTTCCCCATGAATCATAGTAATATTTTGCAATTACATTCCCCTGTAAATCTATAATTGCTATTACATCATTAAACTTATTTTTTATGTAAAAATATACTATACTATTATAAACAAAACCAATAATATTATCTTCCGTATCTCTCATATAGTATAACACATAATTATTGCCTTTTTCAAGAACAAGTTTTTTGTTTTCTAAATAATATTTTATTTCATTATTATTTATACTCTTTGATAATCTAAATCCACTTTCATCATATTTAAATGATATTGTATTATTACCTTTTATATATTGAGACAATTGTCTACCATTAATCCAAGTTAATTCATCATTTCCAATTATAGTCGGATTACCAATATCATCATAAACAATTGAATTATTATTATATTTTGTTAATTGATCTAACCAGCTAGAATTATTGTAACTATATTTATCTATATTTATAACATCATAAGTACCTATTTTATATGTGCTTTTACTAATAATGTTACCATATTCATCATATTTATATCTAATTGTCAATCCTCTATTATAATCATCTTCTTTTATTAATTGATGGTATTCATCATAATAATATTTGTTAACTAAAACATTATTATCATATATGTGTGTAACATTATTTAATTTATTATATTTATATTCAATAGTTTTTAAATTATTTATTATTTTTTTAACTTGCAAAGAAGCTCTTTTACCATTATCAAGATATGTATAATTGTTAGAAATATTATTACCAATATTTTTATCAGTAATTCTATCTATCTCATCATAAATATAATTTAATTCTACATTATTAAATTTTTGTTTTTGAATCAATTCATCATCATATGTGTTTTCAATCAAATATTCTAAATTATCAATTTTAAATTTTTTTTCAATCACATCATTATTATCATTATATTTATATTTAATACTAAAATCACCATTTTTATATTCTATTATATTTCTAGATAAATCATACCTAAATTTTTGAACCCCAAAATCAGATACTATTTTACCAATATTACTGATATTATTATAATAATACTTAAAAATACTATCTTCATTTGTAATTTTTGTGACCCTATCAAATCTATCATATTCAAAGTACCTAGATTGATTGTTTCCATATTTCTTTTGAATTAAATTACCATTATTTGTTTCATAAATATTATCAATTAGTTCTATATTATTTCCAATCAAGATTTTTTTCAAATTATCATAATTATCATATGTTATATTGTATTCTCTTTCACCCTGAGTTATCTTTGATATTTTGTTATTTGAACCATAATTATATAATACTTCTCTATCATTATTCTTTAGTTTTATTAATTGTCTATTTGTATTGTATTCATAATTTGTAACATTTCCAATTGCATTAGTAACACTATTTATTAAGCCTGTATTTTGATCAAAAGTATAGTTTAATGAATGCAAATCAGAATCAATTGTTTTTTCTATATTTATGCCATCCAATGAATAATATGTATTATTTTCAAGAAATTTACTATTAAAATTAGATTCAAAATAAAATTCATAATCACTATTATTGTCATTTATTGAGTCAAATATCAAACAATTATCAGATATTTTTAAATATAAATTTGAAGCTTTATTTTTAATATAAAAACTGCCATTACTTTGTTTCTCAAGTATGAATAAATTTTCATCCCCACTATAATTGCTCAATACTAATTGATTACTTGAATCACATCTAAAATACTTATTATTTATAATACTATGTGAAAAAGTATAATAAGTTATATCATTAATATTAATAGAGTTTAAATTCCAAGTATAATGACTATGCTTCTCATTACTAATCAAAATTGAATCTCCATGTATTCCTATATTTTTATTTGTCCCTTTAAGTCTTATTTTAAAAGCACCTTGATTAGGAGTAAACATAATACCTTTATCAATTGTTCTACTAACCGTTGGTTTATTATTGCTATATTCAATTTCATTTATGACACCATCTTCCGATATTGTAGATAATATTTTTTTAGGATTATCATTATCATATTCATAAATAAAGTTTTTATTATTTGGTTTATTTACACATACTAATTCATTATTATTGTCATAAGAATAATTTGACGTTTTGTTATTTAAATGAATTTTTGTTTTTATATTACTAGATTCATCAAATTCATTTCTAATATTTCTAATATCCTTAAATAGATTAATATTAGTAATATATAAATCATTTGCATTTTGAGATTGGTAAAATAGTAATTTAAAATTGTCATAATCAAATGGTGCATAAAAATTATATATAAAAAACTGCCATTCATTTTCATTATTATTTAAAGGTTCTTGAAAAATATAAGCATCAGATTGAATGTTTTCAATAGGATGAAACCTCAAACTTACACCATTATGAGGAACTAATATTTCGTCCCAATATTTAGCACTAACTAATCCTTCATTTTTATACCAAAAAGATAAAGTTAATAAATCTCCTTGTTTTCCACTTATTTCAAATGTTTTTGATATTTCAGTTGTATTAGAAGAATACATTTTAACTTTTAAAGCATTTTGATTCGGCGTTATACTTGCAATACTTACAATATTATTTGGAGGATAGTTTGAACTTGTAACTTGCCATGAAGAATCTAATCCATCCGAAAAATCAGAATTATCTATAAAATTATATTCATTAGCAACCATTCCTTCTTCTAACTGAATATTATCTATATAACATATTTCTGAATCAGATATACTTATTATAATTTTTATTTTTCCAGTTGAATCTGAAGAAAGAAATGTAGAAACATCATATCTTTCAAAATCATCAGAAGTAGGAATAATCACTTCTTCATTTAATATAAAATTATCATTTTCATCAGTGGAATATATACTCATAGTGACGCTTTCATTTATTGGTTTAAAATAACCACTAAAAGTGTAATTCTTATTAACTGGCAATTCTTTTATAAGATATATAAAAGAATCGGTATCTGTTGATTCACACTTTAAACTTGTAAAACCACTATTTGCAAAATCATCACTAATTGAACAAGAAACATTTTCATTCAAAAAAATAATATTGTTTTGTTCAAAACTTGAATTAGTTAATAAATTTTTTACATATTTTATTGGTGTGTATGAACTTAGATTCTTATTAGTAAAATTATTTAACGTAATATCAGAATCTTTAAAATCAAATTTACTGCCATATCCAGTTTTTAAATCTATATTTTCATCTAACCCAGTAACAGAAATTGGATTTCCTTGAGAATTAAATAGAATATTCTTTTTTCTTCCTTTAAAATCCGTTAATGTAGTAGAAAAATGGTTGTAATTAGATAAATAATACCTACCCAAATCATTATTATTGCCATATTGACTAATTTTTTTTATACGATATGGATTCTTATTATAATACTCATAACATATTTTTTTATTATTAACATCTGTTATCTCTGTAATTAAGTTATTTGTATTCAAAATATTTATTTCCTTATTTAAAACATTAATCTTTGTTAAATTAAAATCATTATTATATGTTAAACTATAAATAATTGTAGGTGATGTTATACTTATAATATTATTATTATAGGATATACTCATTTGCTCATTGTTAGAATCAATAATACTAATTATTCTATTGTTGTTGTCATAAGAAATATTTATTACATCAGATGCTTTATTTTTTATTTGAGTCAAGTAACCTATATTATTAATAATATCAAATCTATTTTCAACACCATTATTATCAGTTAATATATAATATGTATCAAAGTCAGTTATTGTCAAATTTAGTCCATCTTCATCACAATATTTATTAACGTAGTTTTCTTCTACTATGTTGTTATTAACTATCTTATTTTTCTTATTTAAAAAGTAATGAACTGCACCTGTATCATTAATATACTTTAAATACTTTGTATTATCTACATATTCTTCTTCAATGGTTTGACTAAAATTAAGCCTAAAACCTAATCCATATCCTATATTCTTATTTAAAACTACATCATTTGTATTATAAACAAGATTTAGATGAATATTAGATGTCTTTCCTATTTCAAATAAAGAAATAAGATTTCCATTAAAAAGATTGTGATATATCTTCCCTATTGATATTTCATGAGACTCTAAACCCATATATTCTTCTATACCATTTAAAATTCTATAAGTTATTAATAATAATGGTTTTGGAGAACCTCCATTGACATTGTTTTCTTTAGAAAAAAATTGAGGTAGTAATGATGAATTATATACTTCATTACTAGACTTTATTAAAATTCCATAATTTGGTTCATTTGTATACCATTTTTGTACTAATGATGTTATATCTCCTGCACACATACAATAACTAATTGTATTATCTGTAATAAAATATGTTCTTCTAGCCTCCATATTTCCTTCAACTCTCGAATCATATTTATCGTTCATATTGACCCAATTTGGTTCGGTGTTCATCCATTCTTGATTAACTTTATGAATATCTAAATATGTATAATTATAGTTATTTGGTGTATCTGGATAACCACGTAATAATAAATTAGCTGAAATAACTTGACTTCCTGTCCCTAATTCTGGTAACTGAAACCATAATAATGCCCTGTTTTTAATATCAACATTATTATTTCTTTCTACACCTACCTTAAAATATTCTAAATTACTTTTTGTTATTCCAGTATCCCCCTCATAAATATATGTATCTATTACACTATTTTCATTAGAATATTGCGATATCGTTGGATCAATTATTATAGGGAATTTTGATTTATTAATCCATGCATAATCTACACTAAGATTTAATTCATAAAAAGAATCTTTTTTTGCTAATGAATAATGAACGTTTTTACATATATCTCCTGTCGCATCTATCATATATGGATTTTCAATAGAAAATAATTTTTGATTATTCTTTTTTGCTACAATTTCATTATCATTTAATTCTAAATCTAAATCCGTTTTTATTTCAAAAATGAGATTATCTATATCTGCATCAGTATTTTTAATAATTATATTTTCTTTTACCTTTGATGGTGTAATATCATAGGATATATCTATATTCTTAAGAACTTCGACATATTTAATATTATCGTATAGTATAGATGTATTTTTTTTCTTTTCGATACTATAGTCTTTATAATTTTTTAAACTAGTAATTATATAATTTCCATTTTGTTCTAATTTCATAATTTCTGAATCACGCTTATTTGAAAAATATACTTTAAAATCGTTGGCTTTATTTGTATAATAATCATTTTTTAATTCTAATGTATTATCTATTTCTTCATATTTTTCGTTATTAAAAAAATGAACATCATCATCATATAATTCAGCTATAAAGGTTCCATCTTCTTGTAAGTAATGTTTTTCTCTTTTTTTTCTTTTATCAAGTATCTCTATTTTTTTCATTTTATTCCTCCTTTTCTTTTATTTTATATTTCTATAAATGTTTTAATTTTTGGATAATAGTTTTTCCATATAGTTGAAACATCCTTTTCATTTTTTTCTGCAACTTTTTCTACTGCTTTTGATACATTTAACCCATTAATAACAATTTCCGAATATAATTCATATTCAATTCCTTTTAATTCTGAAAGATTTTTCTTAATAGAATTTGTTTTATTTACGTATAAATTGATAGTTTCTTTTATATTTTTTTCTTCATTTAACAGGTTTTCTTTTGCTTTTTTTATAATATCAAGTCTTTTTTTTAAAATATTTAATTCTAGAACAGAATTATTATAACATTCAAAATTTAGCATACTTATCACCATTATTTTAAGATATTCTTTTCCATACATATACACCAAAATAATATGGATAATATGCTTCACTACCACCTCTATTATCAGTTGTCATACCAATTGCTCCTGCTGAATTATTACATGCTACTCCATAAAAACCTCCTTGTGATACTCCACAGTTTCTCATACTAGATATATAATGATTATGTGATGGGATACTAGACAAAGGAATTTTGTGATTTGATGAAGTTCCACCTAAATTTCCAGCATTAGTATTTACTATTTTTAAATAAGCGTCACTTTCTATTTGTTCCCAATTCCCACCAAATAATGTAGCTGGGCTTGTTGAATTAACTGTCATATATATACTTCCAACTGGATATACGAGATCTAATAATTCATTAGTAGAATTTGTTGTTATACTATTAACAATTAAATTACCTTGTGAGTCTAAACTAAAATTATTATTCTTAGAAGTAATACATTTTACATTAAGATTATCTATTTCTTCATTAAGTTCATTTCCAGTTTTTGTAAATGCATCTTTAAAATATATATCATCCAATGAGAAATCACTTGATGAGTTTTCTAAATGACTATTAAACAATGCATTACTTGAATAATATCTATTAGTAAAATTATCTTTTAAATAATTAATAGTAATATCTACATTTTGATAATTAGTATAAATTCTATTATATCCTTCAAACAATATGATTTCTTGTGGATCTAATTCGTAATATCCACTATCATTCAAAGTGTTATAATATAATCTTGTTTTAACAATTGGTTTATTATTTTCAATTACTATTTCCTGTGTAAAATAATTATCATAATTATCATTACATGCTAACTGAGTTTGTAAATCATAAATATATGTTTTTCTATTATAATTATTACCTTGTGGAAAATCTTCAACATATATTATCAATTGATTATCTTGTGGAGCAACAACAGTCTCATCAGGTACAATTTCAATTGAAAATAATGCTCCATTTAATGAATCAAGTACTGTATCATCATCTCTAAAACTATATACTTGGCTGTTCATATTCAATCTCCTCTTTACAATACTCTTTTCCAAACATTTACAACTAAATATGGTGGCATATTATTATGAGCACTTGTTGCATTTTTTGCTCCAGAGTTTTGTGTTCTTACTGAACCATAACCTTGCCCATTATTTCCAACGTGATTTAGAATTGTCATCCAGTTACTATCAGCAGTGTATGTTGGTCTACAAGCAGATGCATCAGTATATCCATAATTATGATAATGATTAGGCATTCCACTTTCTGCGGCAGTTAGTAAGTGAGTAGCTTCTCCTCCAGTATCTCCATTTGTATATGTATCTCCGCTTGATAATAAGAATTTATCTTTTATTTGTTCCCAACTTCCACCGAATAATGTGGCTGGACTTGTTGAATTAACTGACATATATATACTTCCAACTGGATATACAAGATCTAATAATCCGTTAGTAGAATTTGTTGTTATGCTATTAACAATTAAATTACCTTGTGAATCTAAACTAAAATTATTATTCTTAGAAGTAATACATTTTACGTTAAGATTATCTATTTCTTCATTAAGTTCATTTCCTGTTTTTGTAAATGCATCTTTAAAGTATATATCATCAAGTGAAAATTCATCTGATGCATTTTCTTTATGTCTTGCATAATTTAATGCACTTACATAATACTTATTAGATGCAGTAGCTTTTGGATAAATAATAGTAAACTCTGCGTCTGGATAATTTGAATAAATATAGTTTGTTCCCTCAAATAATGTTATATCTACACTATCCCTTGCTTCTATTATTGGATCATTTAATAAATAGTGCGGATTTATAAGAGTTTGATCTATTCCTACTCTTCTTATAACGTAACAACTTAAAACTGGTTCATTGTTAACAATTTTAAGTTCTTGAACAAGTTCATCTTGTCCACCTGTTAATCCAAATAATCTTCCATCAAAAACATATTGTTTTCTCTCATTTGATGGATTAGAACTTGGATTCTTATCCACATAAATATATATTTCTTGATCATCTGGATAATTTGCATCATTTGTACTTGGTTTCATATGAATTTCAAGTAATGCTGCATTTAATGAATCATTTACAGTTACACTAGAATTTCCAGTAACTGTTTGTTCTGTTAAATTCATAAATATCTCTCCTTTCAATTTAACAAGTTCATAATATTTTGTTTTTTACTGGATTTTCACTAGAAAAGTGCAAAAAAAAGAAAATCCATAAGATTTTCTAGCTAAAAGTTATTTAATTATGCTTCTTTTATTTTTAAACTTTTTCTAAAAGATTCATTGCTAGTAATAGTAGCAAGATTAAATTTCATAGCAATTTTTGCATAACAACTTTTCTTTATCTTGTAATATGTTTTTCCTGATTTACATATTCTATCACTAACAATTCTATCTATTTCTCTTTCTTCTATACAATACTTATAAATAAGTAATTCATCATCAGTCATATTAGATTTTAAATAATTAAGATTACTTTCAAAATATTTAATATATTTTTCATATTTTTCGATTTTAAGAAGTTTGTTTAATTCTGAACTACTATTTGATGTCGAACTTATTGTTAGGTGTATTGGGCTTTGATTTTTCTCTATCATATTATTATTTAGTAACTCATTAATAAAATTATACTCATCAAACAAATCATGAACTTCTTTGGTTAACAACCTCATATCAAAATAATTTAAATATTTTTTAGAAATCAATGCTTTCATAAAATCCCCCCTAAAACAATGATAACAAAAACTAGAATTAATTAGTTTTAAATAAAATGTGTAATTATAATAGAATATAAATAGTTTATAATAAAAAACATAAAACTAATAAATTGTTTCTTATACTAACATATTTTTAGAAAAAGTCAAGCATTTTTACAATCTTTGTTGCGTTTTTGCACTTTACATAGTAAAAAAATAAGAACCTTTAATAGCTAAAAGTTCTTACTAATAACATAATAACTCTAATTTTATTTCAATTCAATAGTCAAAATAATAGTACTTTTTATGTATTTTTTATGTATTTCTTTTTTCAATACATTTATTTATAATATCTAAATTGTTATTGATATCAATATAATTTGATAATTCATTAAAATATTTATATATTCCTCTTTTGGATAAAAACTTTCTTTCTAACAAATGTGATATAGATTTATTTTTATATATTAATAATAAATAAACTAAATATTCATTTTTATCAACATCTGTTTTTAGTATTATTACTGAATACTTCAAATCTCCTTTTGAATAATCTTTATGATTTATTACTATTCCATTATCATAGTAATAGTCATTACTTTTTTTATTATTTTTATCTTTTTTATATAGTTTTTTTATTCTATTATTTATTTCTTTATTTTTCTTTTTATTATTAATATTATTTAACAAAGATAAATATAAACCATTTTCTATAAATGCTGTATCTAAATCAGATTTAGTTATTAGCACTTTTTCTAAATAATTATTTATTCCTTTTATTGAGTTTTTGTTATCATTTATTAAATCTTTTAAATCTTGAATATTTACTTCAGCAAACGAAATAATTTCTTCATTATCGTAAGTAGTTAATTCTGAAACTTTAATATTTTTATTTAATCCATAAAAATATTGGAATTCTTTTATAATATAATTATTATTAACTTTCTTTGAAATATTTCTTTTTTCAAAGAAAACAAGATCTTTAAATTTTATACTAAGACCTGTTTCTTCTTTTATTTCCCTTATACCATCACTTACAGATTCTCCAGAAATTAAGTGCCCACCTACTGTAATTTCATATAAAGGTTTTTTATTAACTTTATTATAATATGGATTTTTTAACTGTAAGAATACTACATCTCTTTTACTGTTAAAGATTAAACATCCAAAAACTTTGTGCCAATATCCATTTTTATGGACTATTTCTTTATCAGAGTATCCAATTAGATTTTCGTTTTTATCATATATATCTAAATATTCTTTTTTATTATCTGTTTTATTCTCAAACCTATCTAAAAAACCATTAGCATCATCTAGCATATCTTTAAACTCTTTTATCATATCAAGATTATATTTTTTTGCTATATTATAAGTAAGCATAAACAGTTTAAACAATCTATCTTTGATGAAATCAAAACTTGTATTAAATCCAAATCTATTTTTTTTAAATCTGCAATCATTCATTTCCATAATTACTTCTGTTAATTGGCCTAAAAGAATAGGAAAACCATTAATATCATCATATTGAAATGAGTCTATATTATTTATTTCATACATATTTATTTTTAAAGTATAAGCTAAATTTATTAATTGAAGTAATACATCAGATAATTCATCCCCAAGATTATTTATATTTCTTTTTAATTCATTAACATTATCATTTGAATATAAAACATTATAGACGTGTCCTAACTGAACATATAATTCATTTAAATAAATTTGAGAATTCCATTCTTTATTTTTTGTTATATCAAAATCACTTACTAATTTTAAAGCAGACTCATAGTGAATATCCAAAAATTTTATTATTTCATTCATTTTTAGCTCCTGTTTCCAAAACTAATGGTTTAGCTCCATTTAATGTTGAATTATATGTATCTTCTAATATATTATTATTTTTAATATATACTTTAGTTTCTAGCATATACGATAAATATGATAAATCACTTATTTTCAAATCTATATTTTGTAAAACGATACTATTATACATATCATATTTTAAATCAATATTACTTATATCATAACCTAATTTTTTTAATAATTTATAACAATTTAATTCTTGTGTAATTTTATCTATCATCTCATGTCTTTTTTTACATCTATATTTTTGTTCTTTACTACAATGATTATAATTTAAACATTCATAAGATCCATAATAATGTGATGGTCTTTTTAATTTGCTATATAAACCACATGTATTTGTTTGAAAAACATATTGTCTTTTCTTATAATCTTTATTAAAGAACTCCCAAGCTGTTCTTGGCCACACACAATTAGCTTTAAGACATTTTTCTTTATTATTAATAATATCTGGCCAAAAATCAATTTTATCAATAAAATTTTGAATCAAAGCGAATCCTGTAATAACTGAGATATCAGTATATTTATTTATCTCATCTATTACACTCTCTATTTCTTTTTTAGATGAGTTTTGAGGTAAAAATGGTCTATAATAATGGATAACGTCAATATTGTTTTGTTTTAGTTTTCTAAAATTGTTAATTAAAATATTTTTTGAAATATTTGGTTCTATTTCTTTTGGTAAACCGGAATAACTAATATAAAAAATAACATTATGTCCTTTAGTTTTTAATTCTAGAACTTTACTAATTATTAAGTCGGGGATTTCACACTTTGTAATTATTATTAAATCATTTTTTATATTTCTAGTTTCAATCTCATCTAACAGATTCAATAAATAGTTGATATTTGATTTTGTAACAAATACATCTGTATTAGGTAATAAACAAACTGGAATACTTTTGTCGTAGTATTTATAACTTAATAATGCATTTATTGAATCATGAGGTGTAGCTAATTCTTTTGGTTTTGCATTATTATTGCCAGTTGCTTGCAATAAACAGTATTTACATCCATTTGGACAACCTAGAACCGAATTAATTGCTAACCAACTAGAATGCATCTCTATTATTGCCATACTTCTCACCTCATCATCCCAAAATAATAACATAGAAAAGTGATACAAAAAACTACATTTTATTATTTTAATAAAAAAACTATAACAACAAACTTAATTATTTGTTGTTATAGTTTTCTAATAAAGTTTCAAAAATTCTTTGCTAGATGGTGATAAATTACCATTAACATAAGAAATAGATATTTCTTTATCTAAATCAATATCAAAATATTTTAAATTTGTTTTATCAACAATTCTCTTTGGAAGTAATGCATAACCTAGTCCTGAAACAGCATAATCTCTTGCAGAATCATAATTATCTACCTCTAAAGAAATGTTTTTTGTAATTTTGTTTTTTTGTAAATATTCTTCAAATTTTACTCGATCTTGTTTTGAACTTACTGGAACTATTAATGGTAAATTATTTAAATCTTTTATCTTAGATATCTTTTTATCAATATTATATGCTATACAATATTTTTCATTTGAAATTATTTTAGACTTTATATCATTATCTTTTTTTATTTTAGAATAAGTTTCATCTATAACAAAATCAATATAATACTTTTCAAGTCTTTCAAATAATTCTTTTGTATCAAAAGTAACAATTTTTAGTACAACAGAAGGATATAATTCTTTAAACTTTCTAACATTATTATTTAATAAATCAACGTCTATATCACTAGAAACACCTATAGATATTTTTCCACTATCTAATGATCTATTTTGTCTCAAACTCTTTTCAGTAAACATTAATATATTATATGCTTTTTCATATCCATCAAATAGTTTTTTACCTTCTTTTGTTAACTCAATTGTTTTATTTGAAGATCTACTAACAAGCTTAGTTTCCATTATTTCTTCTAGTGCTTTAATATGTCTAGAAACGTTAGTATGATCAATATTTAATTTATTTGCTGCATCTCTATAATCTTTAGATTGTCCTACAACTACAAAAGTTCTAATATAATCTAAATTCATTGATTGAGTTTTTAACATAAAAATCTCCCCTTTTTTGTTGATACATATAATATTATAACATTTAAAAAAAGTCAATATTTTTGTTGCATTTTTGCATTTTAAATGCAGATTTACATTTTTAAAATATTTAATCATCTATAATCTGGTACACCAAATCCATAAATAAATTTATTATTAATTGAATATAACCTTTTTTGACAATCGTCATTAATTGAATTACCTTCTATAGTATAAATAGTATCATTTTCTACTTTTTCAACTATTCCAACATGGCTAACTGACCCATCTACTTCCCAATCGAAAAATATAATATCACCAGGTTTCGGTACATATCCTGGTTCTCTCCACTCATTCATTGCTTTGAACCAATTTACTCCTGTTTCACAACCAGCAAATTTTGGTATTATATTTTTTTCTATATATCCTGCTTGATTAGCTACCCAAGAAACAAAACAAGCACACCATTCTACTCTTTCATCAAATCCATACCATCTCCAGTATGGTTCTCCACCAACATTACCTACTTCTTTCAAAGCAATTGAAACCACATCAGAATTTCCTTTTTCACCACCATAAATTGCACTATTCCATAGTAAACTATATTTTCCCTGATTTAGTTCTTCTAATTGATTTATTTGTGAAAAATTGAAATTATATAATTGTTTCATTTCATCGATACTTTTACCTTTAATATTAATATATAAAACTCTTTTTTGAATCTTTTTAGGAATTCCTTTTTTATCAGTCATATCTTCATCTATTAATGCTGTTTTTACTTCTGATGTAATTATATTCATATCCCAAAATATCTTTTTCAAAGTATTTTTTTTATCTTCATCTATAGTCATTATTTCACTTTGATTTAAGCCATTAGATATTTTTACAGTATATATTAATAAAATATCATTCCAATTTGCTCTATTTGAATTAATAATAATTTCTTCATAATTATTTTTACTTTTTATATCTTCTATTTTTTGTGCTAATTCAATGTTACATTCGGATATTACATCTGACATCTTAATATCATTAACACTAGTTTTCTCATTTGAAAGAAAAATACCATATACGGTTAGGCATAATAAAGCTATAACACAAATAACAATAATAATTATTATCGCAATAGTACTTAGTGACATAATCAACCCAACAATTGATTTAAAAAAAGCAACAACTTCTTTTATTAATGAAATTATTGCTTTTCCTATTATTTTACTTATTTTAATTGTAACTCTAGTAGTTTTTATAGCCAATTGTCTTGCTCTTTCTACATTCATTTTTGTTTGCTTTGCAGCCTTAGAAACATTTTTCTTTGCTACTTTTACTGTTTTTTTTGTTATTTTATTATTTACTTTTTTTATAAATTTATCGCTTTCATTTTTTAATAATTTTATAGATTTAATAACTCCATTTTTCATATTGTTTTGAGCATACATAGTAGCACTATCTTCATTTTTATTTAATTCTTCATAATTATGTTTAGTACTATTATATAATTCTTTATTTTTATCTAATGTCTTAATTATTTTATTCTTTTCTCTTATTATCAAAAAATCACCTTCTTTTTTAAATATTTGATTTTTAAATTAGAATCTATTTTTTTTCACTAGGTTTTGTTGTCATTAATTTGTAAAGTTGTGTATTAATTGGAAATTCATTTTTAAACGGAATAATAAAACTACCTACTTTAATTAATCCAGATCCTGCATCTGCATTAGTAATGTATGACATTTGTTGAGATGAAATATTTAGTAGTTTTGCTAATTCTTGTCTATCAGTCGCAGCTTGATTAAGCATCATAATAAACTCAGAATTAGCAAGCATTGTTCGTGCTGTATGTGATTGCAAAAGATCATCTACATTTTGAGTAATTCCTGTAGCATACGCTCCATACTTTCTCACTCTTTTCCACAAAGTAAATAAGAAATTAGAGGTATATTCTTCCTGAAACAATAAATATATTTCATCAATAAATATATATGTATTTTTACCTTTTTTTCTATTTAAAGTAATTCTATTTAAAATATTATCTAAAATTACTAGCATTCCTACTTTCTTTAATTCCTTACCTAAATCTAAGATGTCGTAGCAAATTAACCTATTATTTGTATCAACATTAGTATTATTAGCAAATGTATTTAAAGAACCATTTATATATAATTCTAATGATAAAGCTATATCCTTTGCTTCTTGTTCTTCTTGTTTTAATAACTCTTCTCTAAAATCTTGAAGTGTTGGTGGAACACCTTGATAATTCCCTTGTTGATAAATTCTATAAACTTTTGCAGTACATCTATCTATAATAGATTTTTCTTTCGGGCCCAAGTTTTTATTACCTATTAACTGTTCACATAGTGATAATAAGAATTCTGATTTTAAAGTTACTGGATTTGCACCATCACCATATTCACTATTTAAATCAAGAGCATTTATATGATTACTACTCGTTGCTGAAATATGTATTACTTCTCCATACAACGATTTTATAAGTTCTCCATACTCTCTTTCTGGATCAATTACCAAAATATCAGAATTTGGATCATTTAACATTAAGTTAACTATTTCGTTTTTAGCAGCGAATGATTTACCAGAACCTGAGACTCCCAATATAAATGAATTTCCATTTAATAATTGTTTTCTATCTGCTATAATCATATTTTTACTTATCACATTTTCTCCATAATATATTCCATTTGTGTGATTAATTTCTTGAACTCTAAACGGCATAAAAACAGCTAAACTTTCAGTTATTAAAGTTCTTAATGTATCAATTTGTCTTACTCCAATAGGAAGTGAAGTGTTTAATCCATCAATTTGTTGGAATTTTAAAATCCCAAGTTGACATAGATGTTTTCTTGCAGTTGATAATAAACTATCAGTTATATTATTTAATTCTTCTTTTGAATTTGCTGTAAATGTCATTGTAATAGTACACAAGAACATCCTTTGATCTCTTGTAGTTAAATCATCTAACACATCTTTAGATTCTATTCTTTGTTGCTCCATATTATAAGGAATAACTGCACTAAAATTGTTATTATTATTTTGTCTTCTTTGCCAATTAGCAATATTAGTTTCAACTCCTAGTTTAATATTATCAACTTCTCTAATTGCTTCATCCATAGGAACTGGTATAACATCAATACTAAAAACCATATTCCTTTCTATAGCTGTTAACTCAGAAACCATGTCATCCCTAATATAATTAGCATAATATTTTAAAAAGAAAGATCTTCCATACTTATTACCCATTTCAAAATAATCACTATGAAAAGAAAAAGTATCTGGGCATATATAATCTTTAAAAGAATGTCCTTTTTTCATGTCATCTTGAATATCAAAACAAAATGAATTTTCTTCTCCTTCTCTATAGAAATCATAAAGTAATCTTAGTCTATCTATAGTAGATAATTGATAACACTTTGAACCTAAATCATTAAAATAATTTTTTAGGTCACCACTAATTCTTGAAAAATAATTTTTTGCTTCTTCTAAACTCTTTTTATTAACAGAAACAGTTAAATATTTTTCTTGAATTATTGAATTTGAATCCACTATTTTTTGTTTTAACATATCATTATATTCTTTTCTAAATTTATCTAATTTATCTTTATTATTTTTAATCATTATATTTTTTTCAAAATCATTATAATTTATTTTTCTATTTAATATTGTTATTTTGGTAGTGGCATCCGCATCAAATGAATTTAATAATTCACTATATTTTAAAAACATAGTTTCTTTATCACTTTTAGACGCTACTGCATAATTAATATCTGTAAATCTAAAACAAACAGAATACATATTCTTTGATACTTTAAAAATACCATTATCATATATTGTATCAATTGGTATTACTGATTGAACACTTTTAGGAACTCTTAACTGATCCTTATTTTGTTTAAATAATTTCTTTATAGTTTTCATTTTATACCTCCAATTAATAATTTATAAAAATTTACTGGTTTAAATAATAATTTTTTTGGTGTTAATACATGATTCTTTATTATAAATTTAATTATTCTTTCTGTAGGTAAACCATTATATTTAAAAAAGCCTAACATAATAAAAGGGAAAGCACAAATCATACATAACCAGGATGTTACTTCTTTTCCTACTATAGATTTAAATGCAAAATATATAGCTATTGCAACTATGCAAGATAAAACAGAAAAAAAGAATTGTCTAAATGACAATCCAAAAAAAATATCTTCTGTATAGTTTCTTATTTCTTTATTTATTTTTACTTCCATATTATCTTACATCTCTATCATATTTATTATGTAATTTTTGTTCTTTATCAATATAATTAGATTCTCTAATAATTTGTGCTTGTAAAATAGGATCATTTTTAGATTCTACAAATTGTTCTATAATATCAGAACTTAGTAAATGAAAATTTTTCTTTTCTTCGTCTTTTTTAGTATTTATATAATCTTCTGTATAAGATAGTGCTATTTGTTCATTAATTCTTAAATCTTTTGGATTTAATCCTAAATCCAAGCACAATAATGCTTGGTTAAAATATTTTTCATCTTCCTTCTTTAAATTAGATAATTGTGTATACATTATATTTAGAAATTGTCTGCTTGTAATATCTGATAAATATTGTTCTTGAACTTGATTTAATATGTTTTCGTAATGAGCTGCAGGAACTTTTGTGGGTTCTTGAGTTTCTGGATTTATATATTCAAAAGTCATATCACTCATTGTTTTACTCATATCTTTTATTTTTAATTGTGTAAAATCATCATATTGTCTTCTCATTATCTTACCTCTCTTTCTTTTTTATTTAATAAATAAGATGGTACTTTTATACCATCTCTTTTTAATGCATCTTTTAGTTTTATATTTTTTTCCAAATATAAATCTCTTTCTATAGTTAAACCAAAAGGCAATTTAATATTTTCTAACGCTTCTTGACTAACATATCCTAATTCGGCCATTTCATCATCACCTAAATGACAATAACCAAAAAATAAATATTTATTATCATCTTGTTTTTCAGCCTCAGTTATATACCAAGTTCCAACTCCAGTTGGATTGAAGTATTTAACTAATACTTTCGCATTACCTTTTTCTTTATCTTGACTTAGGAATGGATACTTTTCTAACTCTTTTTCTAATTCATTTGTTACTAATTTCATTTTATTCTCCTTTCTATAATCCCATCATTTCTCTTACTACTCTATCTGACATTTTAATAGTACCTACTAAAACCAACATATTAAATATTAATTCTCCTATATATTTCCATACTTGAGTAACTAATGGTGTATCACTATCAACTACTGGTGATGTACTTGCAAAAACACTAAATATTACACAAGCGAGGACAATGATTGCACCCTCTAAACAAACTGCAGTATAACTCTTTAAAAAACTTTTACCTACATGTGAAGTTGGTTCACCTGCAAAAGTAGATAATGGTATAGGTGCTATTGCAGTATATAAATATAATTTAAAGAATCTTCCATATACAGTCATAATCATAATAAATGATAAGACTATTACTACTAACCCACCTATTAAAGTTACAATCCATAAAGGTATAGATTCAAAAAACGATACTTTTTCAATTGCTTTACTTATAACATCTGGTAATTTTGTATCCGTTATTTTACTTAAATTAGCAATATCTATTATTTTTACTACAATTCCTTGTGTTATTTTAAATATTGAAAGCATAAGTTCCATACCATATGTAATAACTAATTTTGCTAAAGCAAATCTTATTAATAACTTAACTACATGTTCTGGTCTTTTTATTTCTGTTATGGAACCGGCTGTTTTCATAACACCTACTACAAAGAACAAGACAAGAAGTGCTAGTCCAATTGCCTGCATACCATCATAGATATTTTCAATTATATTCCAAATTGTTCCACCTTTAAAAGTCTCTGGAGTTTCAGTTATTAAACTCCATATTTCAAGTAATTTCGAATTCCATGTTTCTAATGCATGATTTAAATTACCTATAATCCAATCATTAGTCATATTCTTATCCTACTATCTTATCAATAATTTCTTTAGCAAATACTATAAAAAGTCCACCAACAAATCCTATTACACTATTAGCTTTTTGAGATGGATCATGACTTTTCATTGCAAGTCCAAATTGAACTATAGAAAAACCTAATATAATAAATCCTATTCCTCTTATAACAGTAAAAATAAAATCTGATAAATTATTTACTACTTCTATAGGATCACTTGCAGCAATAACTCTTGGTGTAAAAGTTAAAACACTTAGTAATACTGATAAACTTATCAAAAATACAAATTTATTATTTCTTTTCATTTTTAATACCTTCTTTCTTTTTATTAAAAAAATCATCCAATTCTTCGGATGATAATAATACATAATTTTTAGCATTAACCCTACCTAGTTTTAAATCTTTAGTGTTAATATTAAAATCCAAATTAATAGATGCTGTTGAATACTCTACACTTCCATGCTCATATTCTTTTCCACCACCATCTACAGATAGCTTAACATTTGAATGTTTTAGTATATTATATTTTCTATCTTTTATAGGTCTTTCACCTCTTATAAATAAAATAGAATAGTCATTATTTAATAATCTAATTTCATCTGGAGTTAATAATTCTCTTCCATTTATTTGATAGTTTGTTGAATAACTACCATTTCTTCCTTTTGTATATCCATATGTATTAGTATCTATTGTTTCTTTTCCTAAAAATTCAGATATATACTTATGTGTGGATTGCTCCATACCACCTAAATATAAGAATTCATCACAATTACCTACAATGGATTCCCATTGTTTTTCAAATAAAGCTTTTAATTGTGCTAGATTTTGTAATATTATAGAAACAAAAATACCTCTAGATCTCATTACTGATAATATTTTTTCAAAATCGTCAGGAAGAGATACATTGGCAAACTCATCCATCAAAAAATGAACTTGAACTGGTAATGATCCTCTATACTTTTTATCTGCAAGATAAAATAGTTGTTGAAATAACTGAGTATATAATATACTTACTAAAAAATTAAATGATGGATCATTATCAGGTATAATTGCAAATATTGCTGTTTTAACTTCACCTATACTAGATAAGTCCATTTCATCATATTGTGTTAGGGATGCTACTGTTGGTAAATTAAATTTTTCTAATCTACTCACTAAAGTTACTAATATAGATTTTAATGTTTTAGCAGATCCACTTCTATAACTTCTATAATATTTAAGTGCTACATGATTTGGATTTTCATACTCTAATTGATTAAATAATAAATCAAGTGGTGTAGCATGATCATCCTCTTCTTCATTAATATCCCCAGCTCTTATCATTTCCATTACCATAGAAAAGTTTTGTTCTTCTTCTGGTGCCTCATACCATAAATAAAACATTAAAGCATTTAATAAAGCAGCCGCCATAGTATCCCAAAACGGATCTTGAGCAACACTCCCTTTTGGTGTAGTTGATTTAAATATGTTTGTTACTAATTTTTGTATATCATTATCTGAGTTAATATAAACAAATGGATTATAACAATGACTTTTTTCCATATTTATTAAATCTAATACTTTTATTTCATATCCTTTTTCTTTTAATAAGTTCCCAGTATCTCTTAATATTTCACCTTTTGGATCTAAAACTACAAAAGATGTATTTGCCTGCATTATATTAGGCTTTGCATAAAATCTTGTTTTACCTGCACCAGATCCACCAATTACTATAGTGTTTAGATTTCTTCTATGTTTTTTTGTATTTAAACCTATAGATACATTTTTAGTTAATATCTTATTTTGTTCTATTGGTTCTTGTGTATATTCCTTTTTTATATTCCTTTTATTTCCCCATTTTGCAGAACCATATTCTTCTCCTTTTCTATAATTTCTTCTTGATTCAAAATAAACAAACATAATTAATGAATAAATTAAAACAATAATTATAACTGATTTAAATGAATTACTATAAAAAGATATATTAAAAGGATTATTTAACTTAGATATATAATCAATAATGTCAAATAATCCTTTATCAATTACTGGCGCTAATAATAATCCTAACCATATCATTATCATTAAACCAATTAAAAATAAAATAATATCTTCTTTTTTCATCTTTCACCTAAAAAATGACTTTTAGAAAAATATCTCTTTTTCTCTGGAGCATCCAATACTTTTAATAATAATTCATCTACATTAAAAGTATCTTTATCTTCATTTAATAATCTGTTTCTTAAATCGTTAAGAGCTGTAATAATTATTCTTATTTCATATTTATCAAAATCTATTACTTTTAATTCTTTCTTCATTATTTTACTTTCTCACTTTTAACTTTTTGTTTTCTAGGTTGTTTTTCTAAACCTTTTTTAATTTCTTCAAGTTTTTTCCTTACTGACTTTCTAGGTTTAGTACCCTGACCTGAAGTTCTTTGCATTTGTGATGAAGGCTTTGACAGAGGGTTTTTTTCTGTTTTGGCCGAAGACGGGTTTGATGATTTTTCTCTTGTTTTATTTATTTCACTTTTAATAGTAGCTTCATCATAATTTACTATAAATCTATCTACAATTCGATTTATTCTAGCAGCATCTTCAGTTTTAACCATAATATCTATTATTCCATCTTTATCTTTATTCTTGGCATTTACTAAAGCGCAATATAAAATTCCATATCTTTTTGCCTCAGATGCAAATTTCTTAAAATCTTCTTGTTTAATAGTAAAAATTTTTAATTCTTTACCTGACTTTAACATATTAGTTAATGTAGTTTTACCTTTAGTTTGTTTTTTATCTTTTAATAAAGCATAAAGTAAAACTCCTATTTCTTTTGCAGTTGTTCCTGTAATTTTTGCAGCCACTTCAACACCTTCTATAGAAAATTTCACAATGCTTTCAGCAGCGTCACCTGATGTGTTCATAATCTATTAATACCTCCTTTTCTATTTTGTTTATATTTTTAAATATATTATTTCTTCTATTAATTATTTCTTCACATGTTTTAACATCTAATTTTAGATTATCTATTACTTTTTCATTTTGATTTAATTCTTCTATTATTGTTTCTTTAGTAATGTCATCTACTCTTTTATATTTCTTCCATAACTTTTCTCTTTTATCCTTATAAAAATTTAACTGTTGTTCTTTTATATTCATAAACTTATTTATATCCTCATTAGTTTTAAGTTTATTTCTACCAAGATAATCAAATTCTTCCGATATTTTATTCATTTTTTCTATATCTTTTTTTAATTCTTTACTATATTTAAAATACTTTGGATTATTTTTATATAATTTCAATAAATATAAATAATGATAATATAGATAAATTAAGCTATTCTTTTTATATTTCTTTATATTTTTTTTATTTATATAATTCTTTTTATTTGAATTTTGAATATATAAATTGTTTATTCTTTTAATTATATTTTTTGTTGAATAATCTTCTCCAAAATACCTTTCTACTCTTATATTTCTTTTAAAGTCTTTAGATCTTATACTTAATTTATTATTTCTATATATTATTTCATAATTCATCATTTTTAATTGTCTTTCAAAATCAGAATAATTTTTTGCGTTTTCTATAGCAGTATCTATATCAGATTTAGCAGTTTTATAGTAATTATCTTTTTTAAAATAATCTGTCTTTTTTAAATCATATTTAAAGGACTCTGTTTTATTAATAATAGATAGTCCATATTCTTCACATAAAGAATCAGAAACTTCTCTAATAAAGGCATAAGAACTTTTATTAGCATAATATTTTTTACCATCTATAAAAGATACTGAGTTAATTAAAAAATGATTATGATAATGTTCTGTATTTCTATGAGTACAAACTAATACTTCAAATCTATCACCCCATACTTCTTTAGCAAACTTAATCCCTATTTTATGGACAAGTTCTGGAGTAAGATTTTCATCATTAAATGATTGAATTGTATGAAAAGCTAATATTCCATCTTTTTTATTAAATCTTTCTTTTGTTAACATCATATCTTCATAGGTATTGTCTGAACTACAATTTATTCCACTTACTAATAATTTTTCTTCTTTTGTTATATCATTATCTTCCAATTCTAAAGAATTAAAAAAATCCATATCTGAAGAATATGTCTTTTCGCTATTAGATATATAATCAATTACTCTTTTTAATTTATTATTAACTTTCCAAATTGATGTTACTGCGATTTTTTCACCTTCTTTCAAAGAAAAAAAGAACAATTTATAATTTTAAACTGTTCTTTTTATCTCATAATCATCATAATTACTTTGATGTGAAACTGCTTTATTAATATAATAATCCATATTATCAATGAAATATTTCCATTTTACAGTAACTGCATAGTTGTTATCTCCATATCGCCCATGTTTTAAATTATTTCTATTTTCTTTTATTATTTCGAATGAAACGCTATTAACATATGAATACTTTTCATCCTTATCATCAAGATAATAGTAATCATAAGAATTGAATTCATCCGGTAAAACTACGCATAATAATGCATTTGTTGAACTGGTTCTTCCATTTCTTGTATATTGAGATAAAGAATATGATATCTCCCATGGAATCCATTGGTCATTTTCATCTTCCCACAAATCTTTCATTTTTTTAGATATTAAAACTATTGTTACAGTGCTATTAAAGATTTTATTTTTTAATTTTGTTTCAATTGTTGGATCTTTAAAATCAGACATATCTTCCCCATCATGTTCACCAACATAAATGTCATCCGAAAAATCTATTTTTCTTTCTATGACATCAACATAATCACGAACTGTTTGATTAAAGTTTCCTTCTATATCATAAACTGCTTCATCAGAATATTTATAAGATACAAATATTTTTCTTCCCATTTTAATACCTCCTTATTTAAATGGATAAAAGTATATTATTGATACTGTAATTAACAAACCTAAGTAAAAAAATAATTCTGTAACAGAAAAGAAAGTATTTATAAAAGTATATTTATTTACTTTATTAAGTTTAATATTTAAATTATTGTAATTCATATCAAAATCAGTATCATTTTTACTTCTAACATAATCATAAAGTAATCTGAATTTTTTTTCTTGTAACAAATAATAAGAATCTAAACCCCACATAATAATTGTAGGAATTATAGATATAATTGATGCCTTATTATTTGCTTGTCCGGCAAAAGCGAATACTGCAACATTTATCAAAATAGTGGCTTCTTTAATAGAAAAAGAATGCTTAGCCATTCTGTTAATTGTATCTTGTATAAATTTCAAATGTTCTACAACTTTATCCTTCATTCAGCTTAACCTCCCTCTAATTAATAATTGCTTTCTATGATATCATAAAAAAAAATACTTTTAAAGTATTTTTTAATTAATTTCCTTTATTTTATTAAATAATTCAGCTATAGAAAGAATCGTATTTCTTTTACTAATCATATAGGATAAAAATTGATATTTTTTACTATTAGTATTTAATTTGTTCATAACAGATGAAATAACGCTTCCGCTTAATCTTTGATGATCTAATTCTTTTAATATTGATTTATCTAAATCTCTCATATTGTATCTTGCCTACTTTCTATCTGGTTTTAAATACCTAGATATTAAATTGTTAATTATTTTTTTTAACATACCTATAACATTATACAACATATCTTCATTAATGTAATTAGTTTTGTTTGCTATTTTTGCAATTTGATTTATATTATTTCCAATTCTTCTTAATTCATTTATGATATCATAAAATTCTTTTGGTGGTTTTTCTTTTGGAAGATAACCATTTATCAAAGTTCTTAAATAGTCAGATTCACACATTCCTGTTTTTATAGTATTATCTTTTAGTTTTTTATTTTCAAAATCATTTAACCAGAATTGTTTTTTTATTTGTCTTTTTCTAATAATATTTCTTCCTCTTTACTAATTACTAGTGAACAATATATAAATAAAACCATCATTCCTAAAAGAAAACCTAATAAAAAATAAAATAATCTATCCATATTATACCTCCTTAATTTTTGGGGATTGGGGTTTACCCCATATTCAGAATTTGTCTCATAGTGGGAGTACAAATTCAATGCTTGCTAGTCCTTTATACTGATAACTTTTCAGTATCACTAATTTCTATAAAAATAGTGTCTTCAACATCTATATCTTGTAAAAAGAATTCCACTACAGTTCTAATTGCTTCTTCTTTAGAGGCTGCATTAATAAAAAAGTGTTGAATTTCTTTTTCGCCTTTTAATATCACTTTATATAATTCCATATTAAAACTCCTTTCAAAAATAGTTTATAAATATAATTACTAGAATTTCACTAGACATATTAAAGCAGCAAGTGTTATCTTGCTGCTTCTGGTTCTTCTTTTGATTTATTACTTAAAAAAGTCACTTTATCCGCAACTAATTCTGTAACATATTTTTTTTCACCATCGTTTTCATAAAATCTTGTGTCAACTCTACCCTTTACACCAAGAAGATCGCCTTTTTTACAATATTCTGCTGTATTCTCCGCAACACCCTTCCATAATTTTAAATCTATAAAATTTGTTTCATATTCTCCTTGTTCATTTTTATAACCTTTAGGAACTGCTAAGGTAATATTTGTATATTTATGACCTCCTTCACTTTCTTTAATTTCTGGATCCCTAACTAATCTCCCAACTAATACAATTTGATTTAACATAAATTATTCACGCTCCTTTTCTATATTTTCTTTATATTTAAATCTTTTTTCTTGTAATATTTTAAAATAGTCTTCTTGAGGTTCTATTCCATTAATTTGACACATTAAAATTTGCATAAGTAATTCAGCTTCATATGGGAAAAACCTAAGTTCTAACAAATCATCATCTAAAATAAAAGAATAAGTTAGTAACTTATCCTTACATTTTATAGATTTTTCTTTTATTTCTTTATCATCTAAAGTTGATGTGATACTTAAAAGTTCAATCACTTTATTAAAATCTTCTTTAATAACTCTAATTCTTATAGGTGGTTTTTTATTTTCTATAGGCATATGCTTCTCCTTTCTTTTAATTATTTTCAAAAATATATACAGTTTGAAAATCTGTATTACCCTTACATGTAATTAATACTAAGTTATTTTTTTTATTATTTGATTTTATTGTTGCTTTTCCTGTTTTAGGAATATCATATATGTTAGTTAATTTATAAATATAGGAACTATTCTTATAATCAACTATTGCCTCATCTCCAAGTTCTAACCTATATAAATTTCTAAAGTGTGAAACTGGAGAATTACCATTATGAGAAGCTAGAATAAAATCCCCATTTATTTTATCAGGATAATCTGATTCTTCTAACATTTCTATTCCATATTGAACATTATTATAAATGCTATTTTTCTCCACTATTCCATTTTCTAAATTAATTTTAGGTATTTTTAAAATAGCAATATATCTATAAGTTATTTTTTGATCAGGTTTTAAATCATTATTAGTTTCTTCATCTTGTTTTTCTTTTTTGTAGTATTCTTTGATTGCTTTTTTATTTTGTATTTTAATTTTTATATTGTCGTTATAATTATAAATTAATGTTCCTATTCCCATTATAATTAATAATAATCCTATAATTAAAAACAATTTATTTTCTTTTCTTTTTACCATATACAATCACTATTAATCCTAAAGATATTATAAAGAAGGAAACAATTAAATACTTATTATTTTTATAAGTATTAGGAACATTAATTATTTTTTCATCTTTCATTGTAGCTTTAACAACGTCATTATTTTCTAAAATTTCAAACCACATTTTCTCTTCATTTAAAGTATATCCTTCTGGTGCATCTTTTTCTAAGATATAATACTTGCCAATAGGTAATCTTTCTATTTCTATTTTTCCATCGCTATCTGTTCTACCAGTAAATACTAATTCATTACTTTCATTATAAATTTCTATCAAAGTATTTGGTAGTGTCTCTGATTCACTATAATCTGTTTTTGTAAATACTAATTTTCCTGTTGGAATTTTATTTGTTATTAAAGTTTCATATTCAACTAATGGATTATTAATATCATCATTTTTTAATTCTATATAATGTTTTGTATCGTCTAGAACATATCCATCTAATGTTTCTAATTCTTGAATATAATAATTTCCTAGTTTAATATTATTAAATTCTATAATTCCTTCTTCATTTGTAACTTTATCTTCAATCAAATTATCATTTTCATCAAATAATCCAAATTTTATTCCACTTAATTGCTCTGTAGTATATTCATATCCATTTTCAGATAGAGTCGCTACTTCACCCACTTTATTTATTTTTATTTTACCTCCAACAACAGTAAAATTCATAGGTATTTTCAAAGGATCTATATTGCCTCTTCTAATAGCATTTTGACTATCAGTAGCATAGTAAAGAGCAATAGATTCACCATAAATATTACCAAGTTTACTTATACTAAAATTCATATCTCCTATTTGATGTGGAGTAATATTTAATTGATTACCATTGATAGAGACATCTCCGCCACTAACATCAGTAATAGTATAATTTGATAGTACATTTACAGAATCAGTAAGTGATATTGTCTCTTCTATATTTAATTCTGAAGGAATATTATTAAATATTGGTTTAGTTAAATGATTATCTACTAAATTATTTATTTCAGCCATTTCACCAGCAAGAATACTATCATCTCTTGGACCATTTAAATATGGAGTAAAATAACTATCTACACTAGGATCAGCTAATCTCCATATTAACATTTGAGTTGCAGCATACCATCTTGGATCTGTATGATTATACCCATTAGCGTTATATCCATATCCATAATATGCTACTTTTGTAATCCTATCCCATCTATCGAACGAGATATTTGCAACTTGTGCAATATCCTCAGTAGTAACTTGATAACTTCCATCTGGATTTATTATCATAAACGGTTGTATACAATATACATCAGCACCATCAGTAGTTCTTTTAGTCCATGTTAAATATTCCCATAGTTCATGTTCTCCTCTTACATTTTTATAATAATATCCAATTCTATCCCCCTTTGTTATTGCTCCATTAAAAACCTCAGCTTTTACATGGTTATTTCCAATAAAAAAACCTACTAACATTAATAGTAGGAAAAATATATTTTTTATATTAAATTTTCTCATCTTATCTCCTCTCATATAAAAAGAACTCCTTTTGAGTTCTAGTTTGTTTTCATTGTATAAAACATATAACCTAAATAATTACCTGAATAACTTGTTACAATATCACAATTAAATGACTCTTCACCATTTATATATGGGCCATAATTTAAACCATAACTTGTGCATGCTTCTCTAGCAGTATCCATAGAACCATAATCACTAACTCTAAAATCAACAGTTTGCCAACTAGACATTGGTGAATTGTAATAATCATATTCACTTATTCCTAAATCATCCCAAACATGTCTTTCATTTACTGAAGGTTCTGGATTTTTATAAATAGGTTCTTCATAAACAGTATTATTTTGATTATTGTTTTCATAATAATTATCATTATTAGTTTCTTCTTTATATTCCGCAGTATTATTATTATTCACTTTTTCTTGTTCTATCGAAGATATTTCTTCTTCTTTTTTAGTAATATCTTTTTTACTTTCTTTTTCATCTTCTTTTTCATTTACTTCTTTTATTTTTTTAGTAACATTTGAAGTTACTGAGCCTAAACTAAATGTACTACTTTTTTTAGTATTATTTTTAGAATGAACTCCCATATTATATTTATAAATAATAAAACTAAATATAAAAATAATAAAAACAACAATAATTAAAAATAAAACCTTTTTTTTCATACATAAGTCTCCTTTTTTAATGTTATATAATAACTAAATAGGAATAACAAATGTGCGATTTATCTTTCATATTCTTTTTTTAATTCATCATATATACTTTCATTTATTACTATCCTTTCAAGATTAGAACTCATAGACTCTTTTAAATAACCATATTTATTCTCTATAGGATTACCATCTTCATCTTTAAAATTATTACTAGTAAACTTTTGTGCAAAATAATGCATAGCCATAAATATTTGCTTATTTGTATATCCTAAATATTTATAATTATCAAATAGTTTTTCATAATAATTTAAATATGGTTCATTACCATTAAGATATTTTAATTTGATTAATTCTAATATAAAAATATTTGGTTGATTGGTTTTATCTACTTTATCTATTTGTTTATTAGTATTTATTTGTATATCCTTTAGGGCATGCCCTTCAACCGTATACCCTTTTTGGGGATATGGTTCGAAATACGGTTTTTCATATATAGTGTATTGATATATAAATCTACCACTATTACCATTAATTCTATCTCTTTTAAGATAGTAATTATTTTCTAATTCTTTAACTATAGTTCTAATTGCTTTAATATTTTCTTTATTAATTGCACTAAGACCGTTTAAAGAATAATCCCAATCTTCTGGTAAGCTAAGCATATAAGAAAGTAAACCTTTAGCTTTAAGTGATAAATTCTTATCTCTTAAATGATAATTACTCATTACTGTATAGTCTTTATTTTTTTCTATTTTAAATACTGCCATTTATCTATCTATCCCCCTATCTCTAAGATGTTTTCCATAGTATTCGATTGCTTTGACTATAAAATCTTCTATATTATTAATTTTCACATTTCTAGGAAGAACTTTTCTAATTTTATCCTCACTTATTTTTATTTTTTGAACTTGATTAGATTTTTCTTCACTCATTATTTTATATATAAAATCTTCAGTCAATTTTTTATCCTCACTTAGCCTTCGTAATCGTATTGCTTGTGCATGAGATGGTGTTGCTTGATTTACATCAATAGCATCTACAAGAATTTTTTGATCTTCTTTTGTTAAATAAGATAATTCAACTGCTGGTCTTAATGCCATAGCAGGTGTTTTATCTAAAAAAGAATTATCGACCATGTCTAATAATTCCTTTATTAAATTTGTTAACCTAATATATCTTTTTATTTGAGTTGCACTATCATCAGATTTATTACTAATTTCATCTATTGTTAACTTCGGACCCACTGGGTCTGAAGTTCTACCTTGATGTTTTAATGCTTCAAATTTCATCTTATAAGCATATGCTTTTTCTGATGGAAGAATCTTTTCTCTTTGTAGATTACTTTCTACCATGTAAATTATTGCCTCATCATCTGTTAAATTCAATACTTTTGCAGGAATATTTTTTATACCTAATATTTCAAATGCTCTTTTCCTTCTATGCCCCGCAATCATTTCATATCTATTATTATCTTTTTTTCTAACAATTACGGGATAAATCAAATTATTTTCTTTAATACTTTGAACAAGTTCTTCAAGTTCATGATTTTCTAGAACTTTGAAAGGATGGTTCTTAAAATTATCTATTTTTGATAATTCTATATTTATTGTTTTCTCCTCGTTAAGTTCATCTCTTTGCTCTTGTGTAGTAAAAAAATCATCTAACTTGAATGTTGGCATTGATATTTCGTTCTTTTTCTCCATTGTTTATTACCTCTTTTGCAAAATCACTATATGCTAAGGCTACTTTATTATTTTTATCATACTTAAAAATACTTTTACCCTTAGATGATGATTCTGCAACTTTAATTGTTCTTGGAATTTGAGCATCAAAAACATTAAATACTATTCCATAAGTTTCTTTTAATTCTTCTCTAATATTTTTTGCTAACTTAGTTCTTTCATTTACTAAAGTTAAAAGAATCCCTCCTACTTTTAAATTTGGGTTAATATTCTTTCTTACTTTTAATATAGTTTCAAGTAAATGTCCCATACCCTTTGTTGCTAAAAATTCTGATTGAACTGGAATTATGACTTTGTCTGAAGCTGCCAATGCATTAATTGTAATCATTCCTAAACTAGGCATACAGTCTATTAATACATAATCATAATTCTTCTTTATTTGATTTATAGAATTTTTTAAAGTATATTCCCTACTCATTACATTTATTAAACTCACTTCAAGTGAAGATAATTCTAAATTTGATGGAATTAAATCTAATCCTTCTTTATGATGCAAAATCAGACCATTTAAGCAACATTTTTCATCATTAATAGTCTGTTCCATTAAATTTGACAAAGTTAACGGAATATCGTCTATATTATGCCATCCCATATATGTTGTTAAATCACCTTGTGGATCTGCATCAATCAATAATACTTTTTTACCTTGATTTGCTAAAGCTACTCCTAAACTAAATGTTGTTGTAGTCTTACCTACACCACCTTTTTGATTAGCTATAGAAATAACTTCACATTTAGGCATATTTTCACCTCACTCTCTTAAAAGGAAGTGTTTTATCAAAGATTATCATTTTTTCTTAAAAACTAATTGTTAATGTGTCTTACTTTCTTTTATTTTCAATATGTTTAATATTATAACTTTTTACATCGCTGAGGTGGTATGCCTGAAATGACTCTAGAATACACATTAAAAGAAAACAAAGTTAATTTAGATAATGTAACTATAGATACTAGTGTAGAATTTGCATCTATGGCATCAGCGTTCATATCAGGTACTGGTGATTATGTAACTTTATTTGAACCTAACGCAACAATGATAGAAAAAGAAGGAAAAGGATATATTGTAGGTTATTTAGGTGAATATGGAGGAAAAGTTCCATATACTAGTTATAACGCTTTAAAGAGTTATATTAATAAAAATCCTGAAACAATTAATAAATTTACTAAAGCAATTAATAAAGGATTAAAATATGTGTGGAAAACTGATAATAAAACATTAGCAGGAGAATTAGTAGAGTTTTTCCCAGATATGACTATTAACGATTTAGAAAAAATGATTAAAAGATATAAAGATAATGATGCTTGGAACAATAATACTAAATTAACAAAAGAAGAATTTGATCATATGCAAGATATAGTAATAGAAGCAGGCATTACAAATAAAAAAGTACCATATAAAAAATTAGTTGATACTAGTTTTTCTAAATAATATGAATACTATTTTAGAAATAAAGAATCTATATAAAAATTATCAAACCAAAGAAAAAGAAATTATTACTTTAAATAATATAAATATGAAAGTAAATGAAGGAGATTTTCTAGGAATAATAGGTCCTTCTGGTGCGGGAAAAACTACTCTTCTTTCAATTATCGCAGATCTAGAAAAATATAGTTCTGGAGAAATAATAAAAAAAGATAATTTAAAAATAGGATATATGCTTCAAAAGGATTATCTAATGCCCTACTTAACTATATTAGATAATTGTTTATTAGGTTTAAAAGTACAAAGAAAATGTACAAAGGAAAATATACAAAAAACAAAAGACTTATTAATTAAATATGGTTTAGGTAATTATATATATAGTTATCCTAGTGATTTATCTGGTGGACAAAGACAAAGAGCAGCGCTCATTAGAACTCTTGCGATTAATCCAGATATTTTACTATTAGATGAACCATTTTCAGCTTTAGATTATCAAACTAGATTAAATATATCAAAAGATATTAAAGAGATTATAAAGAATGAAAATAAAACATTAATTATAGTTACCCATGATATTGGTGAAGCGATTAGAATATGTAATAGAATAATAGTATTATCAAAAGCTCCTTCAAGTATTAAATCTATATATCAAATTAATTATGACTTTGATGATATTATAGATAATTTAAATGATGATTTTATGTATTACTATAAAAAAATATGGAGTGATTTAAATAATGATAAGTGACGAAAGAGATAAATATTTAAAAAAATTAAAAAGAGATAAATTTATAATTAATCTCTCAAGAATAATGATATTAGTTTCAATTATTATTATATGGGAATTATTATCTAAATTTAAAATTATTGATACATTCTTATTATCATCTCCATCTAAAATATTTAATACTATAATTGAATTATATAAAACAAATAATTTATTTACTCATATTTTAACTACATTAGAAGAAATAATTATAAGTTTTATTTTAGGTAATTTAATAGGTTTTATAATATCAAGTATTCTATGGTTTAACAAAAGACTAGAAAAAATACTTGATCCATATTTAACTATTATTAACAGTCTACCTAAAGTAGCACTTGGACCATTAATAATAATACTATTTGGTGCGAATACTAATTCAATTATTATTATGGCACTTCTTATTTCAACTATAATAAGTATATTAAATATGAATTCTGCATTTAAAAGTACAGATATCAATAGAATTAAACTTATTAAAACTATGGGAGGCAACAAATATGATATTTTTTTTAAAGTAGTTATTCCAAGTAATATTAATTTTATTATAGATTCTTTTAAAGTAAATATTAGTATGTGCTTTGTTGGAGTAATTATGGGAGAATTTTTAGTATCTAAAAAAGGAATTGGTTATTTAATAAATTATGGTTCTCAAATTTTTAATATGAATTTAGTATTAACTGGTATTACATTATTAATAATATTAACTATTATATTATATTTAACTATTGAAATAATTTCAAAAAAAATAAAAAGGTAATTAATTACCTTTTTCATTTTTCAAATAATTATTTTCTTTTTACTATAGTTCTAACTATAAAGAATAAGAATATACAATAAAGTACAAAAATAATCCATTTTATTATTATAAATAATATTCCTTCAGTTCCAACATAATTACCAAACATACCTAATAAACTAACTGGAATATATTTATCTATCAAAGCAGATAATTCTGGTACATTAGTATTCTCTGAAACAAAATGTAATAATCTATATAATATATCCATTGCGCATAACAAATATACAACAGATGAAAAATTTCTAATAAAATAAACTACTAGTATAATTAGTATTACTAATACTACTAAATCAATATACATACTATCACCTATACTAATTATATACCTATTAAAAACACATGTCTATTATTTAAATAAACATGTGTAAAGGTTTTAGTAAAGTAGAATCTTCATCTACAGTATAAATCGCAATTAATTTATTATCTTTTTTAAATATAAATTTATCATAAGAATAGTTATTTTCTATTTTATTACCATTTACTACTTTTTTATATATATTATCAGGTACCTCTTCTATAGGTAAATCAAGTACCTCTTTTATACTTAATAATTTATAATTACCTTCTTCTATATCTTTTATAGTGTAACAATCCTTAATATCAAATTTACCTTGTTTAATTCTACAAAGCTTACTCATAACACCTACAGAACCTAAGTTTTTAGATATATCTCTAACTAAACTTCTTATATAAGTACCTTTACTAACCTTACATTTAATACTAAATCTATTATCTTTAATATCACTTATTCTTTTAAGTTCATATACTTTAACTTTATTTATTGGTAATTCTACTTCTTCATTATTTCTTGCATATTCATAAAGTTTCTTTCCATTAACTTTAATAGCGCTGTAAATTGGTACTTCCATATTATAATCACCTATAAAAGAACTAAGTACCCTATCTATATCTTCATTAGTAACATTAACTTCTTTTTTATCTAGTACTTTTCCTGTAATATCTAAAGTATCAGTATTAATACCTAAAGTGACTTCTGCTTCATACTCTTTATCTAATGAAACTATTTCATCAACTATTTTTAATCCTTTATTAATTGCAAGTACTAATACTCCTGTTGCCATAGGATCAAGTGTACCTGTATGACCTACTTTCTTAGTATTTAGAAGGTGACATACCTTATTAACTACATCTCTACTAGTCATACCTTCTTCTTTATTTATAAGTAAAATTCCATCCATAAAATCACCTACAAAAATTATACCACAAAAAAGAACAAGTTAAACTTGTTCTTACCAGTCTACGTATAAATCTACTGTACCGTATGCACAACCAGTATCATATACCTTTGCAGGACCTTTTGATGTCATCAAAGTTGACCCATATGGCATATAAGAATAGTCTGTCGCAACACAAATATATCCTTCTGCGTCTCTTACAGTACCATCATCCGCGACGTGTCTTCCTGGAATTGCTAATGAATTACCTGGAAGAACTCTTTGTGAATAATATGTTTCCTTATGTCCATCAAAGTATAATGCACCTTTTGATTGAGTTAATGGGTTACTAGAATAATTATATTCTGCTGAATATTGTAATATAACCCTATCATATGCACCTACTGTAACATAATTTATTTTTGATAAATTTGCTTCTTTTAATAAAGCTGTATTTGAATCTATAATAGTTTCTTCTACTTTTTCAATTTTTGCCTCTGCTATAGATGCTTGTAATCTCTTGTTGTCTATATTAACTTGTGATAAAGTACAATATAAAACTAATAGAAATGTCATACAACATACAAACGTTGAAATTACTTTTTTATTAGCTATTTGACCTAATTTCACTTGTTTTCACCTCATTCGCCCTCTTTGAAAAGGCATGTTAATTTTACCATAAAAAGCCTAAAAAGTCAAATTTTCAGTGCTTCATTTTAATCATAACCATTAGTACTGCTGCGATGGCTGTACATAGTATCATACATATAATTACAGCGTTAGTATAACCGCTTTGTGCACTATTAAAATTATAGTTATATTCATTATATCTTGAATTAATTATATTTTGATAACCATCAAGATTCATTGGTTTTCCTTCTATTTTATTTTTTACTAAATATTCAAATTTTTTATAAGAATTAACAATTGCTTCTATTTCATCTTTAGTTTCCAATAATATAGGTATATCAATATTATTGTTAATTAATATATCTAGTAGCTGATTAAATAAAGGAATAGTATTATCTATATTTTTTACTTTTACACATCTTATATCATTATAAAATACTTTAAACCAACCACCTAAATCAACTATTTCACTAGTTTTCATGATATTTCCTATATTTAAAGAAATACCTATTATTGAATTAGCTTTTTCTCTAGTAAAATCATATTGTTCTACCAGGGCATTTCTTGAATATACTAACAAATCTGAGATATTAGTGATTGTTTTTCCAAATAATGGATTGTTTTTATCTAATCCAGTATTTTCAATAGCAATAGGAATATTATTTGATGCGAGTGCCGCAATACCCTTTGCCATATTCTTTAAATAGTTTTGTTGTTCTTCTGATGTAGACCAGTCAAATGTTTCATATAATAGAGTTGAGGCATCAATAGTTAATAAACTAATATTATTCTTCATTAGTTCTAATATAGTATCTTTTACTTCTTTTAAATTTGACTGACTTACATTAATTGTAGGCAAATGAAAAATCACATTACCATCATAAATATTTGATACATTAGAAAAGTCATTATCTTTTCCATCATCTCTTACCATAAATTCAGTATTATTAATATTTAATTGTGCTGATTTTTTACTCTTATCATTAATACTTCCTTGAGTAATATAATCGCCTCTATAGGATATACCTAAATTTTTAAGCAAATCCATATTAACACCCTCTTCTATTATTAATTACATTATATATTATAATCATTGATTTTGGCAAGAAAAAAGAGAAATAACTATTTCTCTTCATGTATTTTTTCAATTATTGACTCTATTTTATTTCCATATTCAATAGAATCATCATATACAAAGTTTAATTCAGGCATATTTCTTATTTCTATTTTTCTTCTTAATAATTCTGATCTAATAAATCTACTAGCTTTATTAATATCTTTTATTACCTTATCCTTATTATCTTGATTAAAACAAGTAAAATATACCTTTGCATATGATAAATCACTTGATAGATCTACCTTTGTTATAGTAACAAATTTTAAATCTTCATCCTTTATTTCACTCATCAATATTTGACTTATCTCTTTATGTAAAACATTTCCTAATCTTTCAGTCTTTATACTCATCTAAATTCACTCCTTCAAGTTTATAAGTAAGTGATTTATTTTTTTGTTTTTCTCTTAATTTATCTAATATTTCATCATTAGGTACATTTTCTAATAAACTAACTATTTCTATATAGTCTTTATCTAAATACTTAGATATCATTATATTATATAAATCAGATAAACATATAAAATCTCTATCAACATCATCTACTCTATTAACATTGTGTAACATGTTAAAACAATTAATCTTTAAATCACCATGAAATAATCTTGTATGAACTAAAGTTCTAATATTTTTACTTTTTCTTTTACTATAATTAATTGTTGATAAATCCTTATTACCTACAAATCTATTATCTCTATATAAATAAAATAAATTTCTTTCTTCTAGACCTATATCCCCAACAAATCTATTTTGATAAATAATATCTGCTTTTGGATAACCATCATCTGTTTTAATAGTTAAATCTTCTAATGGACAATTTATTTCGTAATCTAAAGCACTTAGCAAATCTTCGTGTTCAGATAATGCGAGTAACTTCATATCCATATTATATTCCCCCTAAACTATCTTTTTATTTCTACTACTTCATATGCCTCAATTATATCTTGAGGTTTAATGTCATTAAACTTTTCTATAGTTATACCACACTCAAATCCCTTTTTAACCTCTTTTACTTGATCTTTTTCTCTTTGAAGAGTATTAATTGCACCATCATAAATAACTACACCGTCTCTAATTATTCTAGCTTTAGCATTACTCTTAACAACACCATCAATAATCATACATCCTGCGATAGTTCCAACCTTAGAGAATTTAAATAATTGTCTTACTTCTGCTTGCCCTAATGTTTTTTCTTCAAATTCTGGATCAAGCATACCTTTCATAGCATCCTCTAATTCTTCTACTAATTTATAAATTACGTTATATAATCTTATTTCTACATTATATTCTTTAGCTGTTTCTATAGTTTTTGCATTTGGTCTAACATTAAAACCAATTACAATTGCATTAGACGCTGACGCAAGTACTATATCACTTTCAGTAACTGCTCCTACTGATGATCTAATTACTTTTACCCTTACATCTTCTACTTGTACTTTTTCTAATGCATTTTTAACTGCTTCTTCAGTACCTGTAACATCTGTTTTAAGAACTACATTTATTTCTTTTGCTCCTTCTTTAATTCTATTAAAGATATCATCTAGTGTTGGAGCAGAATTATTCTTATTCTTCTTTAATTTAGCTTGTTCTTTTCTATTATCAGCGATAGTTCTTGCTTCTTTTTCATTAGAATAAGCCATAAATCTATCACCAGCTTCTGGTACTTCATTAAGTCCAGTTATTTCAACAGGTGTACTAGGGAGTGCTTCTACTACTTCTTCTCCTAAATCATTTTTAAGAGTTCTTACTTTACCATAAGTATATCCTACTACTATTGGATCTCCTAATCTTAAAGTACCATTTTGAACAAGTAATGTAACTGTTGAACCCATAGATTTATCTAATTTAGATTCAATTACTGTTCCTAATGCATATCTATTTGGATTAGCTTTTAATTCAGACATTTCTGATACTAATAGTATACTTTCTAATAATTTATCTACACCTTCACCAGTTTTAGCACTGATTTTAGCATATATAGTATCTCCACCCCATTCTTCTGGGATTAAACCATGTTCTGATACAGCCGCTATTACCTTTTCTGGATCTGCACCTGGTTTATCAATCTTATTAATCGCAACAATTATTGGTACATTAGCAGCTTTAGCATGATCTATTGCTTCTATAGTTTGAGGCATAACTCCATCATCAGCCGCAACTATTATAATAACTATATCTGTAATAGATGCTCCTCTTGCTCTCATCTCAGTAAATGCAGCATGTCCAGGAGTATCTATAAATGTAATCTTTTTTCCATTACATTCTGTTTGATAAGCTCCAATATGTTGTGTAATTCCTCCAAATTCTCCTTCTGTAACTCTACTATGTCTAATATAGTCTAAAAGAGATGTTTTACCATGGTCAACATGTCCCATAATAGTTACAACTGGCGCTCTTTCAACTAGATCTTTTGGATCATCATTTATTTCTAATTTTTCAAAATTAACTTTATCTTGAGTTTCAAAACTCTTTAATGTCTTATCGTAATCAATAACAACCATTTCAGCATTTTCAAAAGAAATAGTATTATTTAAACTTGCCATTACTCCTAAACTCATTAATTTCTTAATAACTTCAGTTGCTGGAACTTCTAATTTTTCTGCTAAAGATGAAACTGTCATACCATCTTCATAAACAATTACATTCTTATCTTCTTCTACTGTATTTTCTTGTAATTGTTTTTTATTTTTATACATTTCTTTTTTCTTAGCATTTATATCTTCTTTATTATCGATTTTCTTCTTATTTGATTGTTTTACTTTAACAGTATCTTTAAGATTTGATGCCGATGCTAATTCTTCTGCTTTTTCTTCTAGTTCTTCTTCTAAATCATAATCTTTTTCTTCACTTTCTTCATCTATATATACTGTATCATTCTCTTCTTCTTGTACATTCATAGTAAGTGCAGTATCTAAGTCAATTATTGCATCTTCACTTAAAATATCTTCTTCATTATTAATGTCATATCCTAATTCTTTTGCCTTTGCAATAATTGTTTCAATACTTTGATTAATGTCTTCTGAGTATTCTCTAACACTCATCTCCATAATATCACCTCTATCTTTCTATTATTTTTCTTATTTCTTCATATACTTCATCACTAATAGTTGTTTCTAAATGTCTATCTAATGCCTTTGTTTTAATTGCTTTTTCTAAAGTATCAACGTTTTTCTTTATATAAGCTCCTCTACCATTAGCTTTACCTGTTTCATCAACAAATACATTTCCTTCATTATTTTTAACAACTCTAAGTAAATCTTTCTTTTCTAATTTTTCTTTTGTTACTACACATGTTCTTAATGGAACTTTTCTTTCTTTCATAAGTCCTCCTTATGCTTCATAATATTTATAAATATTTATTCCTTCTTCTTGTACTTGCACAAGTGTTTTAACATCTATTTTACACTTAGTTAGTTTTGCTGCTAATTTAACATTTTGACCATTTCTACCTATTGCTAGCGATAGATTATCTCCTTCAGCAACCGCAACTGCATGTTTATCTTTTTGATCTATCATATAAACATCTACATCTTTAGCTGGACTTAATGCATTCTTAATAAATGTAATTAAATCTTTATCATATCTTACTACATCTATTTTTTCACCATTAAGTTCTTTTGAGATATTATTAATTCTAACACCTTTTTCTCCAATACATGCACCTACTGCATCTACTTTTTCATTTTCTGAATAAACAGCTATTTTACTTCTACTACCTGGATCTCTAGCTACACTATAAAGCATAATTATTCCTTCGGCAAATTCTGGTATTTCTGATTCTAATAATCTTTTTACTAATCCATAATGAGTTCTAGATAAGATTATAACTGGTCCACCTTTTTGACCTTCTTCAATTTTAGTAACATATACTTTTACTTGAGAACCCATTTCTAATTCTTCACCAGGAATAACATCCTTTTTAGGTAATATTCCACTAGCTCTACCAAAATCCACATAATAATTTTGTTTATCTTCTCTTGATAGAGTTCCAATTAATAATTCTCCTTCTTTATCTTTAAATTCATCCATTATACTATTTCTTTCAGCTTCTCTTACTTTTTGTATTAATACTTGTTTAGCAGTAGCAGCGGCTACTCTACCAAAGTCTTTTGGAGTTACTTCTTCTTCTATAGTATCTCCTACTTTTAAATCTTTATTATCTTTTACTTCTTCTAATAATACTTGTGCGTCTTCTTCTTCTTCCATATTTATTTCATCTACTATTACTTTATATGAAAATACTTTTACTTCTCCTGTATCTTTATTAATAACTACTTTACTATTAGTCGCACCATAATTTCTTTTATAAGCTGCATTTAATGCTGCTTCTAAATATTCAAATAAATCATCTTCTGGTATATTCTTTTCTTCAGACAATACTTTAATTGCCTTTATTAATTCTTCTGGTTTCATTATTCCTCTACTCCTTTCGAACATACATTTAAAACATAACTTTCTTCAATAAGATCAGCTTCATCTAGTATTGGATTAATAATATGAGTTGCTAAAACACAAGTATCTAAATCTACATATGGCATTTTATCTATAATAATCATTAAATTCTTAACACCATCTTCTTCTTCAAAATGTACATCTAGAACCTTGATATTTTCTTTCATTAATGGTTCTTCAATTAGTTTTTGAATTTTACTAAGCATAAAAATTCCTCCATTTATAACATAAAGAGTGTGGATTACCACACTCTTCGTTGTCAATGACAATTATAACATATAATTTTAAAGAATGTAAATGTTTTTTTATAAGAAAAATTTTTTTCTGAAGTGCAACAAACAAGCATTGAAAAAGACATATAAATAT